>JBIISV010000059.1:0-10701 GCA_044340835.1 Polynucleobacter sp. | reverse complement strand
CCATCCGATCATATGCAGCACGCTTCTCGGTATCTTTTAAGACGGAGTAGGCTTCACCGAGTTCCTTGAACTGGTCTTCAGCACCCGCTTCTTTATTCACGTCAGGGTGATATTTGCGAGCCAGCTTACGGTAGGCTGCTTTAATTTCAGCTTCGGTAGCACCGCGTGCCACGCCGAGTATTTCGTAGTAATCCCTGAATTTCATAATCCCAATGACATCCCGATTAATTCAATACGTTCAATTCTACAGGCCTTCTCACTGATTTTTACTGACTTTTGAGTAAAGAAAAAGCGGGCTAGACGCCCGCTTACTATGCCTGTGCATCTCAGGATGAGCTTAGCTCATCACACCAATTTGCCAGGGTACGAATTCATAATCCCCGAGGCCTAATAATTCGCTTTTGGAGGCTTCCCCAGAGGCTGTTCTTAAAAAGAGTTCAAAAATACGCTGCCCCATCTCTTGAACCGAAACAGTGCCATCCAAGATTTCGCCGCAATTGATATCCATATCTTCTGTGAGACGCTGATACATAGGGGTATTGGTAGCAAGCTTGATACAAGGTGCTGGCTTAGATCCAAACATAGAGCCACGTCCTGTAGTAAATGCAATTAGGTTTGCCCCGCCAGCAATCTGACCGGTTGCTGAGACAGGATCAAAACCAGGCGTATCCATAAACACAAAACCTTTGGCTGTTACTGGCTCTGCATATCGATACACTTCCATGAGAGGTCCAGTACCGCCTTTCATAGAGGAGCCGAGTGACTTCTCAAAGATATTGGCTAGACCACCAACTTGATTGCCTGGGCTGACTTGCCCATTGATTTGGACATCGCGTCCAACAGAGTATTCATCTTTCCACCAACGAATGCGTTGAATCAGCTTCTCACCAATCGCTTTGCTGGCAGCTCTGCGAGTAAGGGTATGTTCAACCCCATAAATTTCTGGGGTCTCAGAAAGAATTCCAGTGCCACCATGACGTGACAAAATATCAATCGCAGCACCCAGTGCTGGGTTCGCAGTAATGGAGGAAAAACCATCTGAGCCACCGCATTGCAAGCCTACACAGAGGTGGCTTGCAGAGACAGTTTGGCGAGTGGCTTTATTTGCCTCTGGTAGCAGCGCTTTAACAGCTTCAATACCCGCTTCAATGGTTTTGCGTGTACCACCAGTTTCCTGCATGATGAAAGTATGTAGAGTGGAGTTCTCATTCAGGCTTTCTTGCTCCATGAGACCCTTGAGTTGGTTGCGTTCGCAGCCAAGGCCAATGATGAGTGCAGCAGCCAGATTCGGATGTTGTGCATACCCCGCCATGGTTCTACGCAGCAGTTGCATCGGTTCACCCGTCATCTCCATGCCACAACCAATACCATGGCTAAAGGCAACCACACCATCGATATTGGGAAAGTCTTTTAATCGCTCAGGGGTAAACCAATCTGCAATTTTATTTACCACTGTTGCAGAACAATTGACAGTTGACAAGATGCCAATGAAGTTACGGGTTCCTACTTTTCCGTTGGATCTAACATAGCCTTGGAAAGTAGCGCGTTCAGCTTCTGGAAGTAAGGAGGTGGGCTTATATTCACTTGCATAAGCATAGTCTCGATCGAATTCACGGAATTCTGTATTGTGGCTATGCACCATCGAGCCAGCTTCAATATCCGTATTAGCAAAACCAACGGTAACGTTGTATTTCAGAATGGGCTCGCCCTGAAGAATTTTCTTGGTCGCGATCTTATAGCCTGCGGGTACTTGACTGCGGCTTGTAAAGTTCTCGCTCGGTACGGATTCACCGATAGCAACATCCACCCTAGCAACAACGATATTGTCCCCTGGGTGAAGACGAATAATGGGGCCAGCTAATTTTTTTCCAGATGTTTCAATCATGTAATGCTTTCTGTAGATATGTTTATATTGGTTAATCCATATTTAATACATCAAAGGCTGCTTTTAACCTTTTTGAGTATGAATTAGAGGTCTGTTGAATTTCTTCTGCGGTCCACTTTCTAAATCCTTCACCAGCTTTCATACCCGTCTTTCCCTCACTCATGAGCTGCACTACTTTTGGTGGCAGGGTAGTGATATTAGAGAGAGAGGGATAGATTTCTTTAGCGGCATTAGCCATCCCATCCCATCCTGAAATCTCTTTTTGTGTCATTGGTCCAACAGCGGCATACCGGAATCCAAAGCTGTAACGAACAGCATCATCAATATCCTCTGGGCTTGCAATACCCTCTTGTACCAGTGATAGGGCTTCACGCATGAGTGCATGCTGAATGCGGTTGGCTAAAAATCCGGGAATATCTTTTTTAACAAGGACGGGTTTTTTATCGATGGCTTTATAGATCTGACATGCCTTCTCTGCAAAGACCAACTCCGTCTTCTCTCCCATCACAATTTCCACTAATGGAACTACTTCTGCTGGCATAAAGTAATGTGCGCCCATCATGCGCTTAGCAGTTTTTAGTCCAAGCGCAATTTTGCTAATCGGAAAGCCGGAGCTATTGCTACCAATCGGAATATGCGCTGGGACAGTTTCATCTAGGTACTTGAACATGGCCTGTTTTAGCTCTAGATTCTCGGCAATCGTTTCGATGATCCAATCGCAATCTGTCCAGTTTTTCCAATCCTCTAGGATGCCGGTGATTTGGTGTCCTCGAATAGCCGCATGATCTTGCGATGCGTTTACTCCAGAAAGGCCAATTTTTGCGGCAAGCGTGATTGCCTTATCAAGGCAGATATCCGCCTTCTCCTTGCTTCTACCAAGGATAACAACGGGGACACTTTTGGCGATAAAGCCAGCAGCGATTCCTGAGGCCATAATGCCTGTCCCTAGGACAGCTACGTATTTGCTCATATTTAAACCTATGCGGTTAAGTAATAAATTGGTTTAGACACTTTTAGATCTATATCGACTATAGCTTATCATTATTTATGGTTTAATAATCTATTCACAAGCAAATCTTATCCGTATAACTTTCACAAGGATTTCTACAAATGACTATGCATAACCCTTTCCAGCCGGTTGAAAAAATTAAAGCCGAAGTATTCATGTCTATGCCTGCAAAATTTCGCAAGAAATCACGTACAGGCTGGTCTGACCCCAATCGTCAGGGTGCTGAGGTGGAGTGCTTTTTAGAGGGGCCCTCTTTTGATCGTGAGGGAAACCTATGGTTTTTAGATATTCCTTTCGGCAGGGTGTTCAGAATTACTCCTAAGGGAGATTGGGATTTAGTAACCCAGTTTGATGGTTGGCCTAATGGCTTGAAGTTTCACAAAGATGGCCGCGCATTTATTTGCGATTACAAGTTAGGCTTATTGGCGCTGGACCCTAAAACTGGCAAGGTTGAAACGATCCTAGGGTCAATGTACAGCGAAAACTTTAAGGGCCTGAACGATTTACATTTTGCTTCTAACGGTGATTTGTACTTTACTGATCAAGGTCAAACCGGTATTGCAGACCCTACAGGCAGGGTCTTTAGATTGCGTGCAAATGGTCAACTAGATCGTTTGGCGATTAATGTTCCAAGTCCGAATGGCATTACCTTAAACACCCAAGAAAAACACGTATTCGTTGCCGCTACGAGATCTCAGCAAATTTGGCGCTTGCCATTAATGGCTGACGGTTCAGTATCCAAAACAGGTGTAGCAGTTCAATTGACCGGTGGTGTTGCTGGACCTGATGGCATTGAGATGGACTCTGAAAATGGTTTGCTGGTCTGCCACTTGGGCATCGGCATCTGGAGATTTGATAGCAATATGCTCCCAACGCACCTGATCTATTCTGATAATCCACATCATCACCACCTCGCCAATATGTGTTTCGGTGGCGCGGATGGTAGGGATTTATACATTACTGAATCTCTGTCTGGCGATATCTTGAAGGCACGCCTGCCAGTAGCTGGTAAGAAGATGTTTGGCCTTTCTTAAGTTGAAAGAGTCCTTGCCGCTTTACAAAACTTTGGCGAATGCGCTTGCTCAGCGCATTCTCAATGGCCATTGGGCGGTGGGGTCAAATTTGCCTTCTGAGGCAGCGCTTTGCAAAAGCTTTGCAGCAAGTCGCCATACCCTAAGACATGCACTCCAAACTCTGGAATCAGATGGTTTGGTGTTGCGTCGTCAGGGCGCGCCAACTCAAGTGATTTCAAGACAGAAGGCTAGAAGGTTTACCCAAAGCTTTAATTCACCTATCGATATTTTGAGCTATCCCAGAAATACTTATCGAGAAAATATCATTGAAGAATTTATCGAGCTTGATAAGTCACTGAGTGAAATGATCGGTGGGGCAGTGGGTTCCTCTTGGTATCACATTGGTGGCATTCGAAAGCAGCGAGATACAGAGCGAGTTATTGCTTGGACGGATATCTATATTCTTCCTCAGTTCGCATCCTTGACATCGGATCCAGAGCACAGCCAGATTATGGTGTTTGAGCAAATTGAAAAAAAATATGGCACCAGAATTGATCGAGCAGAAGTAGACGTGCTTGCGGTTGGTGCCTCTGCCAATGTGGCCAAAAAACTTCAATTAAAGGCACATGACCCCTGTTTAGTGATTATTCGACGTTATTTCGATGATCAAGATAAACTTTTTGAAGTAACCTTTACCCATCACCCCGAAAATGAATACATCTATAAGATGGAATTTAAAAGTGGTGCAGGAAATTAAACTGCAGGAATTAATATGACCAATTTACCCATTATTCAGGCCGAAGAATTTATCGCCAAGGTGTTGCATGCTAATAAAGTGCCTGCAGCAGATGCCAAAGTCATTGCACAGTTGATGGTCAAATCCGACCTCGTGGGTGCCGATGGTCATGGGATCTTTCGTTTGCCCGCTTACATTAAAAGGATTCGAGCTGGCGGCATTAACCTCAATCCCAATATTCATATTGAGCGTGAGCAAGGCGCGACAGCACTGATTAATGGAGATAACGCCTTTGGCCATCTAGTAATGAATAAGGCTGTTGATCTGGCTATTGAAAAAGTAAAGCAACATAGTGTGTGCTGGGTAGGTAGTCATTTTGGAAATCATTCTGGCGCCGCCTCAGTCTATGTAAGAAGACTGGCTGAACAAGGTTATATCGGTATTTATATGGCTGTTGGAAATGCAAATCATATGGCACCTTGGGGTGGTATCGATTTGTTGTTGTCGACCAATCCAATTGCAATTGCAGTTCCTGCTGGCGATCATCCCACTGTGCTATTGGATATTGCTACTACCGTTGCTGCATACGGCAAGGTAAAGGTGGCAGCTCAAAAAGGGGAGTCCATTCCAGACACCTGGATGATTGATCGTCATGGCCAACCCATCACAGACCCGAACAAATCCAGTGAGGGCTCATTGCTGCCGATTGGCGGATATAAGGGTTATGGACTTGCTGTCATGATTGGATTACTTGCCGGAACACTCAATAATGCAGCGGTTGGCAAAGACACTATTGACTTTAATGTCCACCATGACCTCACTACCAATACTGGACAAACTATTATTGCGGTTGACCCAAGCGCATTTGGTAATCGAGAGCAGTTTGTTGAGCGTGTCATCACTTTAGTGAATGATTTAAAGGCTTCCTCTAGACTTCCTGGCGTGAATCAGATTCGAGTACCTGGCGATGGCGCAGCTAAATCCATCACTCAAAGATTAGAGCAGGGTATCCCCATCTCACCTGAATTAAAAGCGGCCTTGAATCAATGTGCCAAGGAATGTGGAATCACAGCATTAGATCTATAAATTGACTGGAGGAGACAAAAATGATTAAGCAATCAATAAAAAAAATAGTTTTAAGTTCTTTAGTATTACCACTGGTGTTGGGAACCGCGTTTGCTGCCTATCCTGATAAGCCAATCAAGATGTTGATTGGCTATGCCCCAGGAAGCTCTACGGATATTGTTGGAAGATTAGTAGCCAACGAACTGAGCATGGCTTTGAAGCAGTCGGTCATTGTAGAAAATCGGGGTGGGGCTGCAGGTAGTTTGGCGGCTGATGCTGTTGCCAAGAGCGCTCCTGATGGCTATACCATCCTCTTTGCGCAGAATGGCCTAGCAATTAACGTAGCCGCTAATCCAAAACTGCCATTTAATGGTCAGAAAGATTTATTACCGGTAGCGGGTGTTGCTGCAACCCCCCATATCTTGATTGCGAATAATAATTTAAAGGCCAAAAATGTCACTGATTTGATTGCTATGCTCAAGGCTAATCCAGGCAAGTTGAGTTATGGCTCCTCTGGGATCGGAAATTCTGATCACATGGCTGGAGAGCTCATGCTAGCGACTACTGGAACGCAAGCGATTCATATTCCCTATAAAGGGGGCGCTCCCGCTGCGACAGATTTAATTGGTGGTCAGATTGATTTCTATTTTGCTGGTATGCCCGTGGGTCTTCCTCTATACAAAGGCGACAAAGTACAAGCTCTTGCTGTAACTAGTAAGAATAGATTTGGCGGCGCCCCTGAAGTGGCCACAATGCAAGAGGCTGGTGTGAAGGGGTATGAGATGACTCTTTGGCAAGGTGTATTCGTGCCAGCAGGAACCCCTCCGGCAATTATCAGCTCCTTAAACGCCACAATTCTGAAATTTCTGGATACTTCGGAAGTGAAGGAGCGTTTTATGAAGGCAGGCGTTCAAATTGCACCTATGAATACTCAGCAATTTACCGATTTATATAACTCCGATATTGCTCGCTGGAAAGTGGTGATTGAAAAAGCAAAGATTAAGCTAGATTAAATCTACTCGATATGAGCCAGGGGTATTGATGTCAGTCAGTACCCCTTTTTTATTGCGCACTCAGATCAAAAACTAAGACCTCGGCATTTTTGCCGCCACCAATCAGAACCTCTTTTTCGTCTTGAATCAGTAGTGCATCACCAGTCTGAAGGCTTATATCATTGACTTGGAGCTCACCTTTGATAAGGTGAACATAGCCTTTGCGTTTTGGATCTAGATCTAGCCGTGCAGATTGATCTTGATCAAAAAGTCCCGCATACACTTTGGCATCTGCATAAATCTTTACCGCATGATCTGCGCCATCTGACGATGCAATAAGACAAAGCTTGCCTTGTTTATCAATCGTAGTGATCGTTTTTTGTTCATAACTCGGGGGGATATCTAAGATGTTTGGTTCAATCCAAATCTGCAGGAAGTGGGTAGTTTGATCTTTAGCATGGTTGAACTCACTATGGGTAACGCCATTCCCGGCGCTCATGCGTTGTACATCACCAGGCGGAATTCCCTTGATGTTTCCTATGCTGTCCTCGTGAGCCAATTCACCAGATAAAACATAGCTAATGATCTCCATATTACGGTGGCTATGCTTGCCAAATCCCATGCCCGCAGCGATCCGATCCTCATTAATTACCCGTAAATTACCCCAGCCCATAAATTTAGGGTCGTAATAGCCAGCAAATGAGAAGGAATGAAGGCTTTTAAGCCATCCATGATCGGCATAACCACGATCCTGAGCTTTACGAAGGGTTAGCATAAGTTCTGCTTTCTAGAAATGAGGTATGCCTATTATCATTAGCTTTTAACACTTTTACTAATTGGCCTTCCATGGGAAGTATCAAGCAAGATATTAAAGAAACCGCCCTCGGACTCTATGAGACCGGCTATGAAAAGTACGGTGACTTTGTTCAGTTCCTGAAAGAGGCTTGGCCCATCTTATTGATACTCTTGGTAGTCTTGCTTGGAGTGTGGTGGTACGCCGATCCGCCCCCGCCAAGAAAGGTAGTGATGGCGACGGGGCAGCCCGGAGGTTCCTATGACGTATTAGGCAAGAAGTACGCAGCGTTTTTTGAGAAAAAAGGTATTACGCTTGAATTACTTCCAACAAAAGGGGCTGAGGAAAACGTTGCGCATTTAGCAGATCGTAGCGACCCTGTTCAGGCTGCTTTTGCGCAGGCCGGCGCATTTAATCCTCAGGCTATAACTGGCGTGCAATCCTTAGGCGCAATTGCTTACACTCCAATTTGGTTCTTTTATCGCGGCCCTGAGCTCAAGCACACGGACTTTAAATCCATTCAAGCAAATACACAATATTTTTTAAATGCAAGAATATCTGTGGGCGAAAAGGGTAGTGGCTCTTATGCTCAAGCAATGCATATGTTAAAAGCCAATGGATTTAAAGAGGGCCCCAATTTCCTGCATTTATCTAGTTTAAAGTCGGCCGAAGCTTTACAAAAAGGAGAGATTGACGCCGCATTTATCGTGGATGATTATGAGGCGCCTGTTGTACAGCAATTATTGTCAGATCCCAATTTGCGTTTAGCGGCATATCCACGGGCTGAAGCGCTAATCCGTTTGATGCCTTTTTTGCAAATCCTGAATGTTCCCGAAGGGGGGTTTAGTTTGGTGAGGAACTTTCCTGCGACTGATATCAAGCTAATGGCCTCCACGACCAATCTATTGATTGATGATCGAATGCACCCAGCACTCCAATTTTTATTTTTAGAGGCGGCCCGAGAAATCAATGGTAAGGCTAGCTTCTTTGCAGAATATGGTGAATTTCCTACCTTTAAAAATATAGGACTTTCGGAAAGTCCAGTGGCTTTGCATTATGAAAAAAATGGCTCACCATTATTAATGCTTTATTTTCCATTTTGGGTGGCTGAGTTAATTAATCGTTTAGTTTTTGTACTGCTGCCATTCTGCGCCGTAGCATATCCTGTCTTATTGAGTTTGCCAGGTTTTCGCAATAAGCGGATGCGGCGCAAGGTCGATAAGTTATATGGCATCCTCAAGACTTACGAGCAAGAGTTAACGGAAACTTTTTTGCCAGAAGTAAAAGATGATTACCTCAAGAAGTTAGACCTTCTGGAGTATCAAGCACTGCAATTAAAAGTCTCCAAGAGTATGTCTGGCGATTACTACGCTTTACGAACTAGCATTGACTACGTTCGCAACTGCCTGAACCGGGGTGTGCATCCATATCAATCTCAAGAGGATACTGGCATATAGCTTGATCGTAGCTATTAAAAAAGAGGCCGCGGCCTCTTTTTTAATAGCTACAAGTACTTCCAATCTATCCTAGGCTATCTGCCCAGATGTTGTGCGCCCAGCCCCAAGCATAAATACCTTCGAGTACTGTTGGAGCTGGAGATAATCCACCAGATCCTGGAACAGTTTTAAAGGTTTTCTCGGCAGCATTGTATTGATGGACGCTAGCAACGTGAACTACCTCTCTGCTGTTTACAAAGCTATAGCAGGTGTTTGTCAGAACTGGTGCTGGATTGATTTCCCAGCCACTGAGTTCAGCAACAATTGCTGCTGCAGCGACCTTAGCATGTTGATTAGCCATGTGTCCAGATTTAGGCATTAATGGCGCAATCTGAATGGAGTCACCTATTACATGGATGTCTTTTTGAGCGGTAGATTCAAAGTTAATGTAATTCACATTGACCCAACGCCCATTGGAATTGGCTAAGCCAGATTGCACGGCAATTTCACCAGCGGCCATCTGAGGTAGCAAATTGAGTACATCGGCTTTGACATCATCTTGCACTTCGAGTTTAACGATCTTGTTTTTAGCATCGACGCCAACAACATTGTGCTTAGGTAGGTATTCAATAATTCCTGCGTATTGCTCGGCCCATACCTTTTTAAATAAGCCCGCTTTAGATATCACATCTTGATTGGCATCTAAAATCAAGACCTTGCCCTTGGAGTTATGTTGCTTGAGATAGCTTGCAACCTGACAGGCTCGCTCATATGGCCCAGGGGGGCAGCGATAAGGTGCCTCAGGAATACTAATGACGTAAGTACCGCCTTGGCGCATTGCAGCCACTTGCTTATGCAGAGCGACTGTTTCTGCCCCTGCTTTCCAAGCTTGTAGGGTTACACCATCTTTATTAGCTTGGGCAAGACCATCAATGGTATTCATGTTCAAACTAATGCCGGGAGAGACTACTGCTTTGTCATAGCGCAAGGTTTTTCCGGAGGCGAGTTTCACAGTCTTTTGAGTGGGATCAATACTGACTACGCTGTCCTTAATAATCTTAATCCCATGACGCTTACTGAGAGTGTCATATGGCGAGGTAATTTCAGCCATAGTGCGTGAGCCGCCAATGACTAAATTAGACATTGGGCAGGAGATAAAAGAGGTATTTGGCTCAATCAGAGTTACTCTGGCAGTATTGTTGGAGAACAAGCGCAAGTATTTTGCTGCTGTAGCTCCACCATAACCACCGCCGATAACCAAAATTTCTGCTTTTTGTAAATTAGATGCTTTTGTTTGACCAGAGAGGCCAGCAAGTAGGCCTACTGCTGCTGCACTGTGACCTATAAAATGTCGACGATCCATGACGTCTCCTTATTGTTTTTTGCCAAGCTGATTGGCAATAGTGATGAGTTGTTCGTCGGAATAGCCTTTAGCGAGTTGCGGCATGATGGTGCCTTCTACAGCACCAGATTTATATCCCTTTAGCTTCTCTAGCATTTGCCCGCTGGTAAGGTTGTTGATGAGTGGCATGCCGCCATCAACTACGCCTTTACCGTCCGTTCCATGGCAATTAGCGCAAGTTGCAGCAAGGCCGCGCTTATACAGTTGGTCAGCAGTTTGAGCCCAACTCAAAGTGCTCCATGGGCTTAGGGCAACCAAAGCGCTAGCCACAACTATTGGTTTTAAATACTTCACTTGCATAGGGTTAATCTCCATCTTATATACAGGCGTTCTGAGGTTGACGCTGATGACTCTATCTTAATCATATGGA
>JBIISV010000188.1:0-3137 GCA_044340835.1 Polynucleobacter sp. | reverse complement strand
CAATATTGATGAATATTGGCAAAAGCGTAATAAAACTTTGGCAGAATGAAGCAATAATGGTTCAAATCCATGGAAAGAAAGAAATGACGGTAAAAACACCAACTAAATCTTCGGCTACGGCAAAAACAAGCAGCAAGGTCGCAAAGGGTGCGCCCTTAACGGAAGCTGAATTACTCAAGATGTCCGAGAAGGACTACATGAATGCGTCCCAACTGGATTTTTTCCGTCAAAGACTTTTAACCTTAAAAAATGACATCTTGAAGAATGCCTCTGAAACAACGGAGCATCTTCGTGAAAACATTTTGGTTCCCGATCCGGCTGATCGCGCAACGATTGAAGAAGAGCACGCACTCGAATTGCGTACCCGTGATCGTGAGCGTAAGTTGTTGAAAAAAGTAGAGCAGGCTCTAGCCCGTATTGAGTCTAGTGATTATGGTTGGTGTGAAGAAACGGGTGAGCCGATTGGCTTAAATCGTTTAATTGCCCGTCCAACAGCTAATTTATCTCTCGAGGCTCAAGAGCGTCGCGAGCTCCGCCAAAAGTTGTTTGGTGATTAATTCATAGACAGAATATAAAAGCAGTGATAACTAAGCAATCCCCATCTATTAGTGAGATATCCCCTTTATTAAAAGCGGAGATTCTGGCCGAGGCATTGCCTTACATCCGTGCATATCACGGTAAAACGATTGTGATCAAGTACGGCGGAAACGCAATGGTAGAAGAGCGCCTCAAAGAAAGTTTTGCGCGCGATGTCATCTTGCTCAAGCTTGTCGGCATGAACCCTGTAGTGGTTCATGGTGGTGGTCCACAAATCGATGAAGCATTAAAGAAGATTGGCAAAGCGGGGACCTTTATTCAAGGCATGCGCGTGACTGATGAAGAAACCATGGAAGTAGTGGAGTGGGTTCTGGGTGGTGAAGTGCAGCAAGATATTGTGATGTTGATCAACCACTTTGGTGGCCAGGCTGTTGGCTTGACTGGCAAGGACGGCGGTTTGATTCGTGCGAAGAAAATGTTTATTCCAGATCAAAAGCAGGCTGGTGCCATGATTGATCTGGGCTTTGTGGGCGAGATTGAGGCGATTAATCCTGCGGTGGTAAAAGCCTTGCAAGATGATGCGTTTATTCCGGTGATCTCTCCGATTGGGTTTAGCCAAGAGGGTCAGGCGTACAACATTAATGCTGACTTGGTGGCCGGCAAAATGGCAGAGATTCTGCATGCGGAGAAATTGGTCATGATGACCAATATCCCCGGTGTAATGGATAAAAACGGCACACTGTTAACTGACCTCACAGCTCGCGAGATTGATGGTTTATTTGCCGATGGCACGATTTCTGGTGGAATGTTGCCAAAAATTTCTTCCGCCTTAGATGCTGCAAAGAGTGGTGTTAATTCTGTTCACATCATTGATGGACGAATTGAGCACTCTTTGTTGCTGGAAATTCTGACTGAGCAAGCATTCGGGACAATGATCCGCTCGCGTTAAGAGTTGAATAAGAGATATAGCCATGCGTGATTCTTTAGACCCTACTGCATCAAATATCGAAGCTTCCATTGCTGATGAGGGCAAGGTGCGTAAACGTCCCCGCCCAGGCGAACGCCGCCTACAAATCTTGCAGGTATTGGCAGAGATGCTACAAAACCCTAAGGGTGAGCGTGTTACTACTGCTGCCTTGGCCGCAAAGATTCAGGTTTCTGAAGCAGCGCTCTATCGACACTTCGCCAGTAAGGCACAGATGTTTGAGGGTTTGATTTCGTTTATTGAGCAGACTGTTTTTGGTCTGATTAATCAGATCAATCAAAAAGAAGAGTCAGGGCTTGCACAAGCTCGTGGCATTTTGCAGATGCTGCTATTCTTTGCCGAAAAGAATCCAGGCATGACCCGAGTACTATTGGGTGACGCTTTACTTCAAGAAGATGATCGCTTGCAAGAGCGTATTACTCAGGTGCTCGATCGCGTAGAGGCATCCTTAAAGCAGGCGCTACGTATTGCTCAAACCCAAGGTGGAGCATGGGCAAATGTGCCTCAAGATGAAGTTAGTGTTCGGGCAGCGATGTTGATGAGTTATGTCCTAGGCCGCTGGCATCGTTTTGCTCGTAGCGGCTTTAAGAAGCTTCCAACCGAAGCATCTGATATCAGCCTTCGCATTCTTCTGTCCGAATGAGCGAGCTACATCTCTCTAGAAACACGATCCACTTTGCCGAGCCCTTGCCTTTGCAAAGTGGCGCCATTTTATCTGGCTATGATTTAGTCATTGAAACCTACGGCAAACTGAATGCCGACAAAAGTAATGCTGTACTGATCTGCCATGCATTGAACGCATCACACCATGTTGCCGGCCCCAGTCCTGATGATGCAAAAGATATTGGTTGGTGGGACAACATGATTGGACCAGGCAAGCCAGTAGATACAGATCACTTTTTTGTCATTGGCGTTAATAATTTAGGTTCTTGTTTTGGATCCACCGGGCCAATGAGTATCAATCCTGCTACTAGTAAGCCTTATGGCGCAGACTTCCCAGTGATTACCGTTGAAGATTGGGTCAATACTCAGGCGCGCTTGGCTGATAAGTTGGGTATTCGTCGTTTTGCTGCAGTCATGGGTGGCAGCTTGGGTGGCATGCAGGCATTAGCTTGGTCAATCCAATTTCCAAAGCGCTTAGCACATTGTCTAGTGATTGCATCTACGCCAAAACTCAGCGCACAAAATATTGCCTTTAATGAAGTAGCGCGTAACGCCATTTTGTCTGACCCTGATTTTCATGGGGGCAATTACTATGAACATGGCGTAGTACCAAAGCGGGGTCTCAGATTGGCTCGCATGGTAGGTCACATTACTTACCTATCTGACGATGATATGGCGGAAAAGTTTGGGCGCGAACTTCAAAGACCCAATGGCGAATCTAACGATTATCGCTTTAGTTTTGATGTTGAATTTGAGGTTGAAAGTTATCTACGTCATCAGGGAGATAAATTCTCTACTTATTTTGACGCTAATACATATTTACTCATTACGAGAGCGCTAGATTATTTTGATCCTTCACGTCGTTATGAGGGCAGTCTTAATCGTGCCTTGGCTGAAGTGCAGGCTAAGTTCTTGGTGGTGAGTTTCTCTACTGACTGGCGTTTCCCACCAA
>JBIISV010000187.1:0-3143 GCA_044340835.1 Polynucleobacter sp. | reverse complement strand
AGTGAAGTCGAGGAGCGGATGCAAGCACTTCATAGTGCCGCCAGGAAATATCGAACCGAAGCCGACGATTTACCAACACTCCTAAATGAAACTGAAGAGCGCCTAGAGGCCCTAAATGCCTCTCAAAATATCGAAGTCTTACGGAGCAAGGTAAAACAAGAGGAGCTTGCCTATCTTAAGCAAGCAAAGCAACTTTCTCAAAAGCGCGGCAAAGCTGCAGCTGACCTAGGAAAACAAGTCACTACCGCCATGCAAGATTTATCTATGGCTGGTGGACAACTCGAAATCGCCTTACTGCCTCTAGCTGATGGTGGTGCTCATGGGCTAGAGCAAATTGAATTCCTGGTGGCAGGTCATGCTGGTAGTACCCCACGTTCATTAGCCAAAGTAGCATCGGGCGGCGAACTCGCTCGTATTAGCCTAGCCATTAGCGTTATAACTAGCAAAGCGTCATTTACTCCAACACTCATCTTTGATGAAGTGGATGCTGGTATCGGAGGCGCAGTTGCAGAAACGGTTGGTAAATTATTACGTCAATTAGGTGAATCTCATCAAATACTTTGCGTTACGCATTTGCCGCAAGTGGCTGCGCAAGGCAATCACCACCTCAAGGTGAGCAAGTCTCAGACAGGCGATAGAACTCTCTCACAAGTCACGCCACTAGGAAGGGTTGAGCGAGTGGAGGAGGTGGCTCGCATGCTGGGTGGGGCAACGATTACCGACACCACACGTCGTCATGCACGCGAACTACTAGAGCAAAACTAAGTTTTTTCAAATATCCGAGGGAGCAAGAAAAATTTCTTGCCACAAAGTCAGCACTACCTCTCTCGCCTGAGCTAGCTCAAGCTCAAGCCCCAAATCTACACGGGTCTTTTCTGCACCGTCTAATCGTAGGCGATGTTGTCGCGCCCGGAGAACACGATAGGCATCGCCAACTTCTTGAGCAATCTGCATCTGTATTAATCCCATCTCGCCAGCAATCCGTAACAAAGTAATATTGCCCAGATTTCCAATCAGTTGCGGATGCGTATTTGAAAATGCTAAGACTAAAAATTGGACGATAAATTCAATATCAACCATGCCCCCGGCATCGTGCTTTAAATCAAATTCAGCAGTGGAATTAGGATGTCCAGCATGCACTTTGCGCCGCATTTCTAAAATCTCGAGGCGTAGCTGGTCAATATCACGCTTTTGACTCAAGACCTCACAGCGCACGTCATCAAAGTATGCGCCCACTGATTTAGACCCCGCAGAGAATCTTGCGCGCGTGAGGGCTTGGTGCTCCCAAACCCACGCAGTATTGTCGCCTTCACGTAATTGATACCTTTTAAATGCATCGGCATTCGTTACCAAGAATCCTGCAGAACCATTAGGGCGAAGGCGTGTATCGATTTCAAATAAACTGCCCGCCGAAGTATAGGTGGTTAGCCAATTGATCATTCGCTTTGCAAGCAAGGCATAAATTTCTTGAGCCGCAAAATCAGCTTCCTCAGCTTGATATAAAAAAACTAAATCTAAATCTGAGGCATACCCCAACTCCTTGCCGCCAAGCTTGCCATAAGAGATCACTGCGAATGGCGCAGTCGCATCCACAGGTAAGTCAAACTTCTTTGCAACCTCAGGCCAGACGCGCTCCAAGGTAGTCTGCAGCATTAAGTCTGCCAAAGCGGATAAATGGTCACTGACCTTTTCCACAGATAGTTTACGATCAACCCCAATACCTAAATCTGCCAGCAAAGTAATAAAGGTTTCAGTGTGATGCGTAATACGCAAAATATCCATTGCCTGCTCTGAACCATTCCCGCCTTCCATAACATCATCAAGACACAGGTCTAGCGTATTTTTCACTTCCGCCCAATACTGTTCTGGATGTTCAATCAGTTCCTGCTCCACCCGTGAATTGATTAAGTAATCTAATAAATGGGGGTGTCGAGTAAGATATTCTGCACCCCATTGAGAGGCCGTCAGTAAAGCCAACACATTCGATAGTGCCTGAGGGTACTCAGACAGAATGGATAAATAGGCGCTACGTCGCGCAATTGATTCTAATAAATCAAAGAAACGCAACAAGCTTAAGTCCGCACCAACAGCGATAGACTGATCTGCTTGCAAGCTATCTGCCGCTTTTCGAATGAGGTTATTAAAAATGAATCTACTTTTCTCCGGTAACTGTCTTTGCTTGGGGCTATCAATCCAAATTAACCAGCGGGATGCAGATTTTGGGAAGAGATCACTATCAAGCTCCCAATCAACTGGTAATGACGCATTGTCTAAGCGAGCAGCATCATCTAGTACAAATGCTTTTTCAAAATACTGAGCAACTGCCGCTTGATGTTTTTCGAGCTCACTTAAGAAGATCCCCTGATCTTGTATTGCATCAGGACCGACCATACTCAAGGCCAAACGAGCACGGGCATGTTCATCCTCTGGAAGATAGTGCGTCTGTTGATCCTCCCATATTTGAATACGATGCTCTAAGCGTCGCAAAAAAATATAGGCTGCCTTTAAACTCTCGATCTCTTCGGGAGGCAAAATACCTTGGTTTTTTACTAACTCTAAGACTGCTAAAGTTGGACGAATCCGAAAGCGTGGGTCCGTACCTCCACGCATTAATTGAAACATCTGCGCCAAAAACTCAATCTCCCGGATGCCACCTCGGCCCAATTTAATGTCTTTTGAGCGGCCATGATGACTTGAGGAGCGCTTATCCGCCTCTTGTTGTATCTGAGCGTGTAGCTCTCGAATAGAGGCAATGACTCCATAATCTAAATGGCGTCGATACACAAAGGGGCGTATGAGTTGATCTAGCTCCCGCTCACAATAGACAAATGCAGGTGAGCTGGGCAAGGGAGCAATTAATCTACCCTTGATCCAAGCGTAGCGCTCCCACTCCCTACCTTGCACGAGAAGATACTCTTCAAGCATATCGAGACTACACACCAATGCACCAGAATCCCCATTGGGCCGTAAGCGCATATCCACCCGAAATACAAAGCCATTCTCATCATGCTCGGCTAGAAGTTTGATCAAGCGTTTACCCATGCGTGTAAACCACTCGTGATAAGACAGGCTTCTGGGTGCGCCTTGAGTATCCCCTTCATGCTCATACAAAAAGATCAGATCGATGTCCGAGGATAGGTTGA
>JBIISV010000186.1:0-3147 GCA_044340835.1 Polynucleobacter sp. | reverse complement strand
GCAACTCAAATTTCTCGGCTTGGGCAGGGTTACCCGGCAACGCCTGGAATTTACTCAGATGAGCAAACGGCAGCGTGGAAAGAAGTTGTGCAAGCAGTGCATACCAAGGGCGGAAAGATGGTAGCTCAGTTATGGCATGTAGGGCGTATTTCCCACTCATCTTTACATCCAGAACAAGGTTTACCGGAAGCGCCATCTGCAATTGCACCAACCGGACAAACTTATGGTGCCGATTGGAAGTTACATGATTATGAAATTCCTAAAGCGATGACTGATCAAGATATTGCTCGCCTCTTGACGGATTTTGAATTGGCTGCAAGCAATGCAAAAGCAGCTGGCTTTGATGGTGTTGAAATTCACTCTGCCAATGGTTATTTGCTAGATCAGTTTTTACAAGACAAAACGAATCAGCGCAGCGACGGATACGGTGGCTCTATAGATAACCGCATACGCTTGTTAGGTGAGGTGATTGAGTCAGTTGCTAAAGTCTTTCCAAGCGATCGGATTGGCGTTCGCTTATCACCCTATGGAAGCTTTAACGATATCAGTGATTCTGATCCAATCGCCTTGTTTAATGCGGTGATTCAGAAACTAAATGGCTATCAACTTTCTTACGTGCATATGATTGAGCCACGCTCTACTAGCGCCGGTGGCAATGATCAGCTTGATGCAGCGGCACCAATCACTTCAGAGATTTTCCGTGCCGCCTATGAGGGAAAATTTATTAGCGCTGGTGGGTATGATCAAGCCATGGGTGAAGCAGTTCTGGAGGCTGGCTTAGCTGATGCCGTAGCTTATGGACGTTTGTATATCTCCAACCCAGATTTGGCGAAACGCTTTGAGCAAAACGCACTCCTGAATGCTTATGACCGCGCTACATTCTATGGTGGGTCAGAGGTAGGTTATACAGACTACCCAGCACTCTAAGCTTTAATAAAAACTAAGGTAGTACAAAACAAAGAGGCTCTCTTTCGCAAGAGAGAGTCTTATTTTTTGTCTTCAGGATCTTTTAAAAGATCAAAGTGATTGGCAATCAATAGCAATACAATTGATGCTAAACCCATGGCGAAAAACTGCCATTGATTTAGCAGTGCAGTTCCGATAACAGTCATCAAGATGGTCCATCCAATTGCCATCTTGGCTTTTTTGCTGAGTGGTTTCATGAGGGTAGATTCTACTTTAAATGTTATTTAACGGTAATTCTAGCTTTTGCGCTCAGCTCACTAAGAGTGCCGCGCTTATCCAATTGTGAAAGTCTGAGGGCCTCTTGCTCAAAGTCAATTTGAGCTGGGTGAAATTCAATATTTCCCAGGTGAATGACGTAAGTCCACACTAATTCTCGGCCTCTGTCTTTATAAATATCTACAACTCGTTTCATTTTTTATCACCAATAGAGTAGAGGGTACTATTTTTAGGAGCGATGCTCTGTTTGAGGTCAATCAGGTTACGGGGTTCAATGCGGATAATGCCACCTCTTGGGCTATCAATATCCGCAATTAAAAAGAAAGAAATCGCTACTATCGTGGGGAAAATCATGAAGAGGCCAACATTGCTCTTAAAGTTTCTTGCCCCAAAGCCCACTAAAATATTAGCACCAATGGCAATTGCAGCCATCAACCACCAAGCTGTGGTAGGGATGCGATTTGACCAAGCCGCTTGTGTGAAGCCTCGGGTGTTGATGACATCATTCATGCCAGATAGGACTAGCGCAGTAGTTGGGGTGGGTTGCGTTCTTGCAATCGGCAGCAATTCATTCCAGAGTGCGTTTTCCAGGACAGAAGTCCGCCGGATAATTTGCCTGGCTGTCTCTTGATCTTGCTTGGAATAAAACAAGATACGCTGATCAAGATATTCGTTGAGCAGCCCCTTAATATTTTCTGCCGTTTTGTTGGGCAGTAGATCAGCTCTTAAGAATTCGGTTCCAATCGCATTAGCTTCAGCCTCTTCATAGGTCTGCCTCAAATCATAGCGAGCAATTGCCATTGAGAAGGTAAAGCCGATGATCAAGCCGAGTAATGTCAGTGTTGCTGTTTGAATAATCCCTAAGTCGGCCGATGTTTCGGTATCTTTACTGCGGTACTTACTTAAAACAGCATTGCCAAGCCATACTGAGCCTGCAAGGGCTACAGCGGAAATGACAAATACTAGTAAGGGATAGTTGGCTAAGTGTGGAATGTTAAAAAGTTCCTGGATACAAAATATCTTTGTTTACATTGTGAATATCACGGTGCCCTGTAAAGGCCATAGTGATGTCCAACTCCTTATGAATAATTTCTAGGCATTTAGTAACACCCGCCTCACCCATAGCCCCTAATCCATAGAGGAAAGGGCGGCCGATCAAGGTGCCACGAGCACCGAGTGCCCAGGCTTTAAGAACATCCTGCCCTGAACGAATGCCGCCATCCATCCATACTTCAATATCTTGACCCACCGCATTGACGATGCCGGGAAGCGCCTTGATGCTAGAAATCGCACCATCGAGCTGGCGGCCACCATGGTTAGAAACAATCAAAGCATCAGCTCCAGAGTTCGCTGCCAAACGCGCGTCTTCTTCATCGAGGATGCCTTTAATAATCAGCTTTCCGCCCCAGAGTTTTTTAATCCACTCTACATCATCCCAACTTAGGCCTGGATCAAACTGTTCAGCAGTCCAGGAGGAGAGAGAAGACATATTGCCAACACCAGTAGCGTGACCCACAATATTACGGAAAGTTCTCCGAGGGGTCATAGCCATACCCATGCACCAGCGAGGTTTGGTCATCATGTTCATTATGTTGGCGATGGTGAGTTTTGGAGGTGCAGACAAACCATTTTTTAAGTCTTTATGGCGCTGACCCAAAATCTGTAAATCTAAAGTCAATACTAGTGCAGAGCACTTAGCGGCTTTAGCGCGTTCAATGAGTCGCTCAATAAAGCCGCGGTCTTTCATGACATAGAGCTGAAACCAAAAGGGCTTAGTGGTCCGCTCAGCTACATCCTCAATAGAGCAAATACTCATAGTGGATAAGCAGAAGGGCACACCAAATTTTTCAGCGGCACGGGCGGCCAAGATTTCACCATCAGCGCATTGCATGCCAGTTAATCCAGTAGGCGCTAGCGCTACGGGCATGGCAACCTCTTCACCCACCATGGTTGTCTTGGTGGTGC
>JBIISV010000185.1:0-3149 GCA_044340835.1 Polynucleobacter sp. | reverse complement strand
TTGCGGCAGCATTCGGAACCCAGGCGTTGAGCAGGCTGGACTTGCCCATGCCGGATTGGCCAACGAACACCGAAACTTTGCCACAAATAGCAGGACGCAATGCTTCGATGGAGGCCGCATCAAACTTGGCGGATACCTCGGTAACGGGGTAGCCCATACGGGCATAGGGTGCAATTATTTTTCGTGCGTGCTCCAAGTTATCTTTAAGATCACATTTGTTCAGCAAGATATGAAGGCCGATTTGATTAGTCTCTGCTGCAACCACTGCTCTACCTAAAAGGTCCGGTGAGAAAGCAGGTTGTGTAGCCAGTACGACTAATATTTGATCTACATTGGAAGCAATCAATTTACTTTTAAATGCATCGGATCGATAGAGCAAATTTTCTCTTGGCTCGATGCGAAGAATACGCGCCTGATCGCTTGAGGTCATCTCCAGCAACATGCGATCACCCACGGCACCAATGTGCTGCTTGGCTGGGGTACTTACTTGAATTAATTCGCCAATAGGAGATGCATTGCCACGCTCATCTTTGACTAAGCGCTGCGCTAAATAGTGCCGTCCATAAGAGGCAGTGAGTAGCGCATGAAATTGTTCCATTGACTTGGTAAAGTCTTGAAGCGCTTAGTTGAAACGTTTGAGATTAGCAATGCGTAAGGGGGCTGGCGGATGTGAGCTATAAAAAGCGGTATAGATTGGATCAGGAGTTAATGTTGAGGCGTTGTCCTGGTAAAGCTTTACCAAAGCAGTGATCAAATCCTTTGCAGAAGATTTATCCGCAGCAAAACCATCGGCTTCATATTCATGTTTACGTGATGCCAAGCTAGATAGTGGCGTGAGGAAGAAGCTAAATACTGGCGATACCAACATGAAGAGCGCTAGAGCCAAGCCACCGTTATAGCCATTAGGATTGGGCATGACACCGAGATCGCTGTAGAACCAGACTTGCGTGCTGACCCAACCCAAAAGTGCCAGTGTTGCAAAGCTCAAGGCAAAAGAAACAAGGAGGCGTTTGCGGATATGGTTGCACTTGTAGTGACCCAGTTCATGTGCAAGTACTGCCTCTACTTCACCGGGGTTGAGTTTCTCAATCAAGGTATCAAAAAAGACAATCCGCTTAGCTTTGCCCATACCAGCAAAAAATGCATTGCCGTGCGCACTACGTTTACTACCATCCATCACAAAAAGACCTTGGCTCGCAAAATCACAACGACTTAATAAGCCCTCAATTTTTGTCTTGAGTGGACCCTCTTCCAGAGCTTGGAACTTATTAAAGATAGGTGCGATAAAGGTCGGAAAGATCCACTGCATTAACAAGCTGAAGGCAGTTAGAACACCCCAGGCCCAAAGCCACCAAAAATCACCCGCTTGAGCCATGAGGCTAAGGATGACCCAGAGGAGCGGGATACCAATTGCGCCACCAATACCAATCCCTTTAAACATATCGCTAAAGAAGAGTTTGGCATTCATGCGGTTAAAACCAAAACGCTCTTCAAGGTAGAACTGTTTGTACCAAGAGAAGGGTAAATCAATGATTCCGGAGATCAGCACAATCGAAACGAGTAAGGCAATTTGTTGAGCAATACCTTCCCCTAATAATTGCAAGAGGCCCATATTGAGAATCTGTAATCCACCCAAGAGGGTGAAGGCGATCAAAATAATCGCGCTGACCCCATTCTCTAAAATACCTAGGTGGAGCTTGGCGATCGTATAGTCAGCAGCCTTTTGATGTTCTGCCAAAGAGATTTGAGAGGCAAACTCAGTAGGGACTGTATCGCGGTGAGTGGCGACGTGACGAATTTGGCGTTGGGATAACCAGTGGCGTAAACCAAAGCTGGCAATGAAGGCGATTAGAAAAACAATTGTGAATGTCATTGGGGCATTATAGAAGCGCTGCGAGTAGAGTGTGTAGACTATGATCTAGTTTATCTAAAACGGATCATTGGTACTAAAAATAATGTATCTAAGCTAGTAATTTAGAGGGGTAGATAGGAATGCAGTCAACTCATATTATTGCCATTCGGCATGGGGAAACGGATTGGAATGTGCTTGGCCGATATCAAGGTCAAACTGATATCCCTTTAAATGAATCTGGTCTGGCGCAGGCTAGGCAAGCTGCCTCGTTTTTGCGGGACAAAACCATTCACGCCATCTATACAAGTAATCTCAGTCGCGCCTCCCAGACTGCCTTAGAGATCGCCCAGGTTCGCAAAGAGGAACTCAGAATTATTCCCGAACTTCGAGAGCAGCACTATGGTGTTTTTCAAGGCTTGACTGGTGCGCAGGTGAAGGAGCGTTGGCCTGATGCATACCAGAAATGGCACGATCGGGTTCCAGAGTTTGGTCCGGAGGGCGGAGAAACCCGTAATGAATTTAAAGAGCGCTGTATCAAGGCGTTACAGCAGGTTGCAGTGCAGCATCCTGGAGAGATTTTGGCCGTCGTTTGTCACGGAGGGGTTCTGGATTGCTTGTATCGTGAGGCTGCTAAGCTCCCAATGGATGTTGCTCGAACATGGTCATTGGAGAATGCAGCCATGAATCATCTTCGCTATGATGAAAGCAGTTTCTCATTGGTAGATTGGGGTAATGTTTCGCATCTTGATCAAGCTGGCCGTGATGAGATGAAAGAATGCTTTCCTGGGCCATAATATACTATCGTAATTATTTATTGAGGTGCTGGCAATGAATCAACTATGTAAAGTAAGTTGTATTCCTGTGGCTATTCTGCTTGGGTTAACGAGTACCATTTCTTACGCGGGAACTGTCACCGTAATAACCTCGTTTTCAAAAGAAATTACCCAGGTTTATAAGACCGCATTTGAGAAGGCTAATCCCACTATTAAGCTAGAGATTCTCAATAAGAATACTATTCAAGGTATATCGTATGTTCGTGAGCTGCCAGCCGGTCAACGCCCAGAGATTTTTTGGGCATCTGCACCGGATGCGTTTGAAGTACTAGCGGGTCAAAATTTATTACTCAATGTAAGCGATCAGGCAAATAAGTCAGTTCCCGCCAAGGTCGGAAACTACCCCATCAATAATCCACAAGGTTTGTATTTAGGCCAAGCCCTTTCTGGCTATGGTTTGATGTGGAACACCCGTTATCTAGCTGCAAACAAAATACCAGCACCGGCTCAGTGGGCTGATCTAA
>JBIISV010000184.1:0-3191 GCA_044340835.1 Polynucleobacter sp. | reverse complement strand
TATCGGTAAAGCGGTTATTCAAGAAGTTGGTAGCACAGTAAAGGGCAAAGATGACGGCTATCAGTTGTCTGCGCACATTCGTAAGTACTACGAAACCACCATGCTTTAAATCAAACTCTTGATTTAACCGTTACTAAATAATTAAATAAAAAATCTTTCTCAGGGACAACATATGAGTCTGACTCGTAAATCCAATACTCCACAAAGCAGTCGTTCCACGCCTGCATCACGCCTTATCGGCAGTCTTTCTCGTGGACTGCAATCTGCGGTGCCAACGATGGATCGCCGAACTTTTTTAAAGCGCTCAGGAGTGGGTGTTGGTGCCGGTATTGCTGCTAGCCAGCTGACCTTGGTACAAAAAGCCTCAGCCGAACAAAGCAAGGCAATGTTGGATGGCAAGGGCAAGATTGAAGTCAAGAGAACGATTTGCACCCACTGTTCTGTAGGTTGTGCAACTGACGCTACTGTTGAGAATGGTGTTTGGGTTCGTCAAGACTCCACATTTGATTCCCCAATCAATCTTGGTGCGTTTTGTGCCAAGGGCGCCTCACTGCGTGAGCACGGGCACGGCGACTTCCGCCTGCGTTATCCAATGAAATTGGTTGACGGTAAGTACCAGAGAATTTCTTGGGATCAGGCTTTAACTGAAATTTCTGCGCAGATGAAAGATCTCCGCACTAAGTACAGCCCTGACTCGCTATTTTTTATTGGATCTTCTAAGCACAATAACGAGCAAGCTTATTTATTGCGTAAGTGGGTTTCTTTCTTCGGAACCAACAATACAGACCATCAGGCCCGTATTTGTCACTCAACCACAGTTGCCGGTGTAGCTAACACCTGGGGCTATGGTGCAATGACCAATAGCTACAACGACATGATGAATTCAAAGGCAGCCTTGTATATTGGCTCGAATGCTGCTGAAGCCCATCCAGTATCCATGTTGAGCATGCTGCACGCTAAAGAAAACGGCTGTAAGGTGATCGTAGTTGATCCACGCTACACCCGTACTGCCGCGAAATCTGACCAATATGTTCGCATTCGTTCTGGTACTGATATTCCATTCTTGTTTGGTGTGCTTTATCACATTTTTAATAACGGCTGGGAAGACAAGAAGTACATCAATGACCGTGTTTATGGCATGGATGAGATTCGCAAAGAAGTGATGGAAAAGTGGACTCCTAAGAATGTAGAAGAGGCCTGCGGAGTTCCAGAGGCGCAGATGTATAAAGTCGCTGAAACCATGGCAAAGAATCGTCCGAGTACCTTAGTTTGGTGTATGGGGCAAACCCAGCACACCATTGGTAATGCGATGGTGCGCGCATCTTGCATCTTGCAATTGGCTTTGGGCAATATTGGTAAATCTGGCGGCGGTGCAAATATTTTCCGCGGTCACGATAACGTGCAGGGTGCCACTGACGTTGGCCCTAACCCAGATTCATTGCCAGGCTACTATGGCCTTGCAGCGGGTTCATGGAAGCACTTCGCTACTGTGTGGGATGTGGATTACGAGTGGATCAAAGGTCGCTACGCTCCAGACATGATGGAGAAGTCTGGTACTACTGTCTCCCGTTGGGTTGACGCGGTACTTGAGAAGAATGACATGATTGATCAACAAACCAATGTGAAGGGTTTGTTCTTCTGGGGTCATGCACCTAATTCTCAAACACGTGGCCTAGATATGAAGCGTGCCTTAGACAAGCTCGATCTCTTGGTTGTAGTAGATCCTTATCCAAGTGCCACCGCAGCGATGGCAGCAATGCCACCTGCTGAAGGTGATGCAGTGAATAAGAATCGTAATGTCTATTTATTACCAGCTACGACTCAGTTTGAGACAACGGGTTCAGCAACTGCCTCAAACCGCTCATTACAGTGGCGCGAGAAAGTGATTGATCCATTGTTTGAATCTGTTCCTGACCATGTGATCATGCAAGCTTTTGCTGACCGCCTCGGTTTTGGTCAAGAGCTGTCTAAGAATTACAAGATGCTCAATTCTAAGTTTGCTGGCAAGCAATGGAAAGAGCCGCAAATCGAAGATATCTTGCGTGAAATTAATCGCTCTGTTTGGACCATTGGCTACACTGGTCAGACTCCTGAGCGCTTGAAAGCACACATGAGAATGGCTGGCGTATTTGATCCGAAGACCTTGAAATCACGCGGTGGAGTTGATCCGGTAAGTGGTTACGACACTGCTGGCGATTACTATGGCTTGCCTTGGCCTTGCTATGGCAATGCCTCCATCAAGCACCCTGGTTCACCTAACCTATATGACACCAGTAAGAGTGTGATGGAAGGTGGCGGCAACTTCCGGGCCAACTTTGGTGTTGAAAAAGATGGCAAAACTCTGCTGGCTGAAGATGGTTCTTTCTCAAAAGGTTCCGCAATTAAGACGGGCTACCCTGAGTTCGATCATGTTCTCGTGAAGAAACTCGGTTGGTGGAGTCAGTTGACTGAGGATGAGCAAAAGGCTGCTGATGGCAAAAACTGGAAGACCGACTTATCTGGCGGTATCCAGCGCGTTGTCATGAAAAACGGTTGCCACCCATTTGGTAATGCAAAAGCACGTGCGGTAGTTTGGAACTTCCCGGATGCAATTCCAGTGCACCGCGAAGCTCTGTACAGCACCAGTGAGCCAATGATGCGCAAGTATCCAACGTCGGCTGATAAGAAGAATTTCTGGCGTTTACCAACCTTGTTTAAGACTGTGCAAGACCAGAATTTAAAAGAGAAGCTTTATGAAAAGTTCCCAATTATTCTGACATCCGGTCGTTTGGTTGAGTACGAGGGTGGGGGTGATGAAACTCGCTCTAACCCATGGTTGGCTGAGCTGCAGCAAGAGAACTTTGTGGAGATTAACCCAAAAGCTGCACAAGCTCGCGGTATTAAAAACTGGGATTATGTGTGGGTTAAATCACCAACTGGAGCCAAGATCAAAGTTCGTGCAATGGTTACCGAGCGGGTTGATCAAGATACTGCATTTGTACCATTCCACTTTGCTGGTTGGTGGCAGGGCAACGACTTGCGTAAATATTATCCTGAGGGCGCAGCCCCAGTCGTCTTAGGTGAAGCAGTGAATACTGCAACAACCTATGGCTATGACCAGGTAACGATGATGCAAGAAACTAAAACCACCATGTGCCAAATCGAAAAATTTGCCTAAGTTAAAAAATAAAGTCAGGAGAACACCATGGCAA
>JBIISV010000183.1:0-3208 GCA_044340835.1 Polynucleobacter sp. | reverse complement strand
TGGAAAGAATAGCAACCTCTGGCATTAAATCTGAATGACTGCCTCTTAAATAATCGCGCAGATCCAACAAGGAATCCTGCAAGTCTTCAGGAGAAATAGCAACACTCTCTCGAATATCGATCGGTGCTGTGTGATGGTTCACACCAAGATTAAGTATTTGCATGCTAGAGGCTATTTAAAAATAGCTTAGGGGGATTTAGAAAAATCATAGAAATGATTCTTCCTCTTGATTGACAATATGTCAATCAAGATTGACACCTATTTCAGCCTAAATACCTAGGTAAAACCCGAATATGAGCAGTGGCTACTGGCTCTTCGTGGCAGCCTCGTAGGCCTTAAATTTTTTGTATGAATTAATGGTGGAATACAAGGCAAAAGCTGTAATCAACACGAACACGAGATTGGTGAATGAATAGTCTTGATACAGAATCCAGATCTGCCCTACTAGCGCTATTGGAAAGACAACCATGGCAAATTTAAGCCAAAGCATGGTTCTCTTCAATTTGGCATCAATTGGACCTGATTCAGATTGCTTATTCATTGCTTATCCTTGTAGTTAAAGAGGCTAAGCCCCCAATTAATCTTGTCTCAGTATACGAAAAATGAAGCTGGTAAGGCCTTGGGCAAGAATAAAAGTGAAGATGGACCCCATGAGTCCCATGAAAATTCCAGGGATATCCCCCAAATCCAGTTGCTTAGCAAACAATAAGGCCATTGCAAACCCAATGGCGGCACAAACTATCTCAAAGATTGTTTTTAAAACACTAAAAAGCCCGCTTTTTTGACTCATCTAAAGCCCCAAATCCACTATTTAATAGGCTGATTTTAGTCCCCATAAACCCCAAAATGCATTAAAAACTCTGAATTTAGAGATGTTATTTTGCAATGCAATATATTTGGCTATAAGGGAAATTACTAACAAAGGTGTATAGATTTTTTTACACATTTATACTAAATTCACCATGTAGTAAAGAAGGTTAATTACCCTCGTGTGGGTTTGCACGATGCAGTTAGATTTGAGAGGACATAAGCTATGACAAATAACACTCTTACAGGTCTGAGTGTTGAGGAGGCGGAAGAATTACATCGCAACCTCATTCAAGGTACGCAATTTTTTGGGATGATTGCAGCACTCGCCCATTTACTTGCTTACATCTATTCACCTTGGTTGAAGTAATTTAAGGAGCTAAAGATGATCTACGGAAAAATGTGGACAGTAGTAAGGCCAACTGTTGGTATCCCATTATTTTTGGGTGCAGTAGCGGTAGGTTCTTTTTCAGTTCATTTGGCATTACTTAATAACACAACTTGGGTGAAGGCTTTTTTAGAAGGTGGCAAGTCTACTAAAGCTGGCGCTGTTGCTGCGGCGCCCACAGCACCATCAGCACAAAAATAAGTTTCATTTTGTCTCATAAGACCTGGATCATTCGATCTGGGTCTTATTTTTTTGCTTTCCGCATCCCTCAGTTAAACTCAGTTTTAGATGAATCGTTTTAGTCAAAAATTAATCAGCACTTGGGCAAATTTAGGTCCCCGTTTTTTACCTTTTGCAGATGCTGCCTCCGCTGAATTACCGCTCAGCAGATTACTCAGACTATCCCTATTTCAAGTATCCGTTGGCATGGCCCTCGTGCTCTTGGTCGGCACCTTAAATCGCGTGATGATTGTTGAACTCAATGTTCCAGCATCGCTCGTGTCCATCATGGTTGCCTTGCCCATTATTTTTGCCCCCATTAGGGCTTTGATTGGCTTTCGCTCGGACACCCATAAATCCGCACTAGGTTGGCGTCGTGTTCCTTATATTTGGATGGGGACGATGGTGCAATTTGGCGGCCTAGCTATCATGCCCTTCGCTTTACTGGTCCTTGCTGGCGCAGGTAATGCCAGTGAAGCGCCGGTATGGATTGGTATGGCAGCTGCCGCACTGGCATTTTTATTTGTTGGCGCCGGTATTCACACCATTCAAACAGTTGGCCTGGCCTTGGCTTGCGATCTTGTGCCACCCAAGTCACAACCGAATGTTGTTGGCCTGATGTTTGTGATGTTGTTAATTGGCATGATTGGTAGTGCACTCATTTATGGCCAGCTATTAGAAGAGTACAGCCCAGGACGCCTCATTCAAGTCATTCAAGGTAGCGCTGTAGTCACGCTTGTCTTGAACGCGATAGCGCTCTGGAAACAGGAAAGTCGTGAAGAAGCCCGTGCTCGAGCGCTCATTGCCAGAGAGCAAAATTTTAAAGAATCTTGGGCCACCTTTAAAGAGGGAGGTCAAGCTATTCGACGTCTTGTTGCCGTGGGCTTTGGCACGATGGCATTTAGCATGAATGATGTTTTGCTAGAGCCCTATGGTGGCGAATTACTCAATATGAGTGTCAGTGCCACTACTGTATTAACTGCTACCCTAGCCCTTGGTTGTTTATTTGGCTTCAGTATTGCCTCCAAAGTATTAAGCGCTGGTTATGACCCATTTAAGATGGCTAGTAATGGCGCAAAAATTGGCATTCCTGCATTCATGTTGGTGATCTTAGCTGCGCCTTTAGAAAGCACATTCATATTTATTGTCGGCGTTGTCTTAATCGGATTTGGTAACGGCCTATTTAGTCACGGAACCTTAACCGCTACGATGAGATACGCCCCTGAAAATCAAAGTGGCTTGGCATTGGGCGCCTGGGGGGCTGTTCAGGCTACTGCTGCAGGTATTGCGCTGGGTGTCGGCGGAGTATTTCGGGATATCATTGCCGGCATGGCCTCAAGAAATTATTTCGGTGCAGACCTTAATAGCCCAGCAACGGGATATTGTGGTGTCTATTTGCTTGAAATTATCTTACTATGCATTACTATCGCCGCAATGACTAATTTTAGATGGCCAGCTAAGCCAATAGAATCTGCAGTCTAATTGAAAACAACTACTAGGGTCTCAAGCCTCTTGCTATGATTAACCCAGTGACTAAGTTGCCGAAATTAGCCGAGAAGACTTTAATATTTTTTGGCTTCTTCATCAGTTCAATTAGCTTTATCTTAATTACCCTGAGTCTCTGGGACTTCATTTCTGTAGAGCTATTTGCTTATGGCCTTTCTTCTGGCATTCGCGTATTGGGCAGCTGCGCTATCATTGGATGCCTACTGAGTGCAGTTGGATATGGCATTGGAGATTATTTTAAAAACGAAGTGAAGGAGTGAATATGTTTAAAAAATCAGATTACTTCAT
>JBIISV010000058.1:0-11035 GCA_044340835.1 Polynucleobacter sp. | reverse complement strand
TACCTCTATCGCGCCTTTCATGCCATGCCAGACCTTAGAAATGGGTCGGGTGACCCAACCGGGGCTATCTATGGGATGGTTAATATGATGCGCCGAGCTCGCTCGGAACTCAAGGCCGACCATATTGCCTGTGTTTTTGATGCTAAAGGGAAGACTTTTCGCGATGAAATGTACTCTGAGTACAAAGCGCATCGCTCGCCCATGCCTGAAGACCTTGTGAAACAGATTGAGCCAATCCATGCAATGGTAAAGGCCTTGGGCTGGCCTGTATTGATGGTTTCTGGGGTTGAGGCTGATGATGTGATTGGCACCTTGGCCTGCCAAGCAACTCAGGCTGGCTGGGAGACCATTATTTCTACTGGGGATAAAGATTTAGCCCAGCTAGTAAATTCTTCAGTCACCCTGATTAATACGATGACCGATGAAAAGCTAGATATCGAAGGTGTCATTGCAAAATTCGGTGTGCCTCCCGAGCGCATCGTGGATTATCTTTCGATTATTGGTGATACGGTTGATAACGTGCCTGGCGTTCCCAAGGCTGGACCTAAAACAGCTAATAAATGGTTGGCCGAGTTTGGCGACTTGGATAACTTGATGGCAAATGCCGATCAAGTAAAGGGCGTAGTGGGCGAGAACTTGCGTAACAGCTTGCAGTGGCTTCCACAAGCTCGCCAGCTCATTACTGTCAAAACTGATTGTGATTTATCTCCACATCTTCCAGGCTTGGATGACTTACACGCGAAACCAGAAGATGCACCACTCTTACGAGAATTGTTTGAACGTTATGCATTTAAGACTTGGTTACATGATGTAGAGAAGCAGTTAGGTGGAGCGGCTCCTGAAGTAGTGAGTAGTTTTGATTTGGCGGGAAGTCCAATTCAAACTATTCCAGAAGCTAAGGAAAAAACTTCAAATAATCCATTTGGACCAACCGCTACAGCGGCTACTACAGCCTTATCTCAAGAGACAGCAGACTTACAAGGTGCCATCCAAAAAAGTTACGAGTGCGTAGTTGATGAGGCTGCATTGGATCGTTGGATTAAAACAATTGAAGGTGCCCAACTCACGGCTGTAGATACCGAGACTACCGGCTTAGATGCACTCACAGCAGAGTTAGTTGGTATCTCGCTGTGTATTTCTCCGGGAGAGGCCTGCTATATACCGGTTGCACATCGGAATGCAGAAGAGCAACTGAGTCGCGAGCTTGTTCTGGCAAGACTAAGACCTTGGCTTGAGAGTTCTGCGAATCTCAAGGTAGGGCAAAACCTAAAGTATGACGCGCATATTTTTGCGAACTATGGAATTACTTTACAAGGTATTCAATTTGATACCTTGCTCGAGTCCTATGTGCTTGAATCGCATATGCCACACAATATAGATAGCTTGGCTGAGCGACACCTTGGCATGAAGACCATCCGCTATGAAGAGGTTTGTGGAAAAGGCGTTCATCAGATTGGCTTTGATCAAGTCGACCTAAAAATTGCGACGGATTACGCAGCAGAGGATGCGGATATTACCCTCCGCTTGCATTTGGCCTTATGGCCACAAATTCAGGAAAGCCCTGGACTACTTTATGTCTATGAAGACATAGAGATGCCAGCGATGCGTGTCTTGGGCATCATGGAGCGCAATGGTATTCGGATTGATTCAGCGCTACTTTCTAAACAGGGCCAAGAGCTTGGTAAGCGTCTGCTGGCTTTAGAGGGTGAGATTCATAAGCTGGCTGGGCAGCCCTTTAATATTCAATCGCCCAAGCAAATCGCAGAAATTTTATTTGTGCAGTTAGAGCTCCCGGTAATTAAGAAGACCCCATCAGGCGCACCATCAACTGATGAAGAGGTTTTGCAGAAATTAGCTGAAGACTACCCATTGCCTGCGCGTATCTTAGATTATCGTAGTCTAGCTAAATTGATGTCGACTTATATTGAGAAGCTGCCACGTATGGCCGATCCCAAGACTGGGCGCGTACACACCCATTTTTCTCAAGCTACTGCAGTGACGGGACGCCTAGCTTCTAGTGAGCCAAATTTGCAAAATATTCCCGTGCGAACGGAAGAGGGGCGACGCATTCGTGAGGCGTTTATTCCTGCTGAGGGTTGTAAGTTGTTATCTGCGGACTATTCACAAATTGAATTGCGCATCATGGCGCATATTGCTGAGGATGAAAATCTATTAGCTGCGTTTGCTGCTGGTAAAGACGTCCACCAAGCTACCGCAGCAGAGATTTTTGGAGTACCACTAGAAAGCGTTACTTCTGAACAGCGGCGTTATGCCAAGGTGATTAACTTCGGTTTGATTTATGGCATGAGCGCTTTTGGCCTGGCTGGTAATCTTGGTATTGAGCGTTCAGCAGCGCAAAACTATATCGCTAAGTATTTCGACCGCTATCCAGGGGTCGCTCAATATATGGAACGGACCCGCCTTGAGGCAAGAGAGAACGGTTATGTGGAGACGGTCTTTGGTAGGCGTCTATGGTTGCCGGAGATTAAGGGCTCTAATGGCCCCCGTCGTCAAGGTGCAGAGCGGGCTGCAATTAATGCGCCCATGCAAGGGACTGCTGCTGACTTAATCAAGTTAGCCATGATTGCAGTGGAGAACTGGCTTGAAAAGGAGCAATTAAAGACCCGTATGTTGCTTCAAGTCCATGACGAGCTGGTTTTTGACGTACCCTTGGACGAGTTAGAGCTCTTGCAGGCGAAGTTACCTGATTTAATGTGTCAGGTAGCGGAGCTTAAGGTTCCTTTGGTGGTTGGTATTGGGATTGGCGATAATTGGGAAGAAGCGCATTAATTGAATAATCTAGGAGATCAATATGATAGATAAAACAAAGCAGGATGAACAAACGGCATCCGTAGACAGAAGAGGTTTTATGAAAACCTCCGCTATGACGGCCACTTCTATAGGTATTGGATTTGTAGCGGCTTCCGAGCCTGTCATGGCTGCTGCGATTGAAACAGATTTCACCGGAATTAAAGCGGGCGAACAAATGATTCCAGTGGGTAGCTCTCAGATGCCTGCCTATGTTTCTCGTCCAGAGAAGTCTAAGGGTAATTTGCCTACTATCATTGTTATTAGTGAGATCTTTGGTGTACATGAATACATCGCTGATACCACTCGACGTTTTGCTAAGCTAGGTTATTTGGCAATTGCGCCAGAATTTTTTACTCGTGCTGGCGATCCTAATTCTTTCGGAACTGTAGCTGAGATCCAGAAGAATATTATTGCCAAAACTCCTGATGCCCAAGTCTTAAATGACTTGCAGGCTGCTTTAGTTTGGGCAGGTAAAAATGGTGGAGATTTGAAAAAAGTTGGCGTGACTGGATTTTGTTGGGGTGGTCGTATTACTTGGTTGTCTGCAACGCTTCCTCAAGTGCGCGCAGGTGTGGCTTGGTATGGTCGCGTTATTGGTGAGAAGACTGAGAATAGTCCTCGTCATCCAGTAGATATCGCCACTGAGCTTAAAGCCCCGGTCTTGGGTTTGTACGGTGGCGCCGATACTGGTATCTCCTTGGAGAGCGTTGAGCAAATGCGTACAGCACTTGCTAATGCAGCCCCTAAAAATCCAGCAGCCAAAGCCTCCCGCTTTGAAATCTATCCAGATGCGCCCCACGCTTTCCATGCAGACTATCGCGCTACTTATCGTGAGGGTCCTGCGAAGGATGGTTGGGAAAAATGCGTGGCCTGGTTTAAGCAAAACGGGGTAGCGTAATTTATATGTCAGTACTCCAAAGCATCTTGTTAGTAACCGCGCTAGCAGGCATTGCTAGCGTTCTGATTGCAGCAAGTTTTTCATTGACTTTGCTCTCGAAGATGGTTCATGGCATGGTGAGTGTATCGGTCGGTATTTTGCTAGCTACCGCCTTTTTACATTCTTTGCCTGAGGCTTTTACGATGCCTGAAACAAACCCTCAGCTATTGTTTGCTACCTTACTTGCGGGTCTTCTTGGTTTCTTCTTGCTTGAGAAAATTGCTTTATTGCGTCATAGCCATCATCACGAAGGCGATGGTCATGGGCACCACCATGGCCATGATGCTGAGGTAGCTGGTCGCAGCGGTTGGATGATTTTGGTGGGTGATGGCATCCATAATTTTGTGGACGGTATTTTGATTGCAGCCGCCTTTATGGTGGATTACCAGGTAGGTATCTTTACTGCCATCGCTATCATTGCCCATGAAATCCCGCAAGAAATTGGGGATTTTATTGTGCTGCTGAATGCCGGCTTCACCCGAACCCGGGCTTTGTTCTATAACTTCATTTGTGGCTTGTCTGCGGTACTGGGTGGCGTGCTGGCCTATTTCTTTTTGGAAAAAGCCCAGGGAGCAATGCCTTACCTGCTAGTAATTGCTTCGAGCAGTTTTATTTATATCGCGGTGAGTGATCTTATTCCACAAATGCATCGTCGCCCACATTGGGTTGAGTCTTTGCGTCAAACGATATTGATTGCTTGTGGTGTTGGTTTTGTAGTCTCGCTATCGCTATTGCATTAAAGCGCAACTGGCCTGCTGGGATCAGTACACCATTCACTCCAACTGCCTGCATATAATCGTGAGCCCTTCAGGCCAGCGACTTCCATAGCAAGGAGATTGTGGCAGGCGGTCACTCCAGAGCCGCATTGGTGAACGACCTCAGAAGCTTTAGTGGCACCCAAGAGATCATGAAAATCTCTATACAACTGTTCTGGAGTCTTGAATGATTTGCCAGATAGATTTTCTCTAAAGCAATAATTGATCGCATCGGGGATATGTCCGCCGATAGGGTCTAAGGTTTCATTTTGACCGTGGAAGCGATCATTTGCGCGGGCATCAATAATGATGCTCTTCTTACTCTGAAGATTCGCGACAAGCTCATCTACCAATACCAGTCCAACATAGGGCATGGTTGCTGCTGGTGTATTCGTGGCTTGAGCTTGGCGTCCATGGGTACCAATCGGACCATTCCAAGCATCTAGACCACCATCTAGCACCTGCACCTTGGCATGACCGGTGGCCTTAAGCATCCACCATAAGCGACTGGCATATACCGAACCTTGGTTGTCATACGCCACAACCAAGGTGTTTGAGTCAATTCCGAGGCGCGATTTTGTTTGTGCCCATACCTGTGGACTGGGTAGTGGGTGACGACCATTTTTTCCTGTTTTGGGGCCTGACAAGTCCTGATCCAGGTCGACATAAATAGCGCCCGGAATATGACCTTCTTGGTATGCTTTTTTACCCGCTTGTAGATCCACTAAATCAAAACGGCAATCACAGAGTAAAACATTCTCGCCGCTATTAATGATTTCTTCTAACTGGTTTGCAGTGATGAGAGGCGTCATGAGAGCTTCCTGTTTAGAGCGAGTTGGATGTGATTAATTATGCACCTTGATAATTCATGGCGCGACGATACCATTCATGAAAATGTTGCATACCGTCTTCCATAGGGCTTTGGTAAGGACCAACTTCATTTTGACCGCGGGATAGTAGGGCAGCACGACCGGCATCCATACGTTCTGCAATCTCATCATCTTCGATGCAGGTTTCCATATAGGCGGCGCGTTCTGCTTCAACATATTCACGCTCAAAGAGGGCAATTTCTTCGGGGTAGTAGAACTCAACAATATTGCGTGTTTTGTTGGGGCCCAAGGGGTGTAAGGTAGAAACACATAAAACACCTGGATACCACTCCACCATCACATTGGGATAGTAGGTTAACCAAATGGCGCCATGGCGCGGAGTCTTACCTTGGTGGTGGCGCAATACCGCTTCATGCCACTTTTGGTAAACCGGTGAGCCAGGCTTCTCCAAGCCTTTATGAATACCAACTGTTTGAACGCTGTGCCAGTCACCGAATTCCCAGTGCAAATCTTCACAAGAAACAAATTTTCCTAGTCCTGGGTGAAACGGTACAACGTGGTAATCCTCAAGGTAGACCTCGATAAACGTTTTCCAGTTGTAATTACATTCATGAACTTCAACATGATCGAGCATGTAACCCTCAAACTGAAGATCTTCAGCAACGCCAAGTTTTCCTAGGTCCGCGCGAACATCACGGGGGCCCTCAAATAAGAGTCCTTGCCAATTCTGCAATGGAGACTTACCCAAATTCAGGCAAGGTTTATCTCCAAAATGGGGCGCACCTAACAATTCGCCATGTAAATCATAGGTCCAGCGATGAAGGGGGCACACAATATTATTGGCTTTGCCAGAGCCATTGAGCATCAGCGCTTGTCGATGACGACAGACGTTGGAGAGGAGTTCGATGCCTTGTGGGTTGCGAACGAGTAGGCGACCTTCGTTTTCTGAGATCAGAGTTTGGTAAGAGCCAACTTCAGGAACCATGAGTTCGTGACCAACATAGCCTGGACCCTGCTTAAAAAGCAGTTCAATTTCGCGCTGATAGAGATCAACGTCAAAATAGGCCGAAACCGGCAGTTGTAAGTTGGACGGCGCAAGCTGCTGCGCGGTAGCCAGATTAGTCATTCTCCCCACCCCCGAAAACGTCAGCCGAAGCTAAGCGGAATAACCAATCCAACCATCGACGGATCGATATTGGAAAGGAAGGAGGGGATTATACCCATCTGACACCCTCTCGCATTAATATGTAGGACTATATTTGTAAGAAATTTGAAGGAAATAAGCTAATGCCAGCAAAGAAATCTGAAGGTCAGCAACCCGGTCTTGAGACTCAAATTGACCCTAACTTGCGTTACGAGCAAGCTGTAAAGGAGTTAGAAAAGCTCATTTCTGATATGGAATCCGGCAAATTTTCCCTTGAAGAGACCCTTTTGGCCTATCAGCGGGGTGCCGCCCTTTTAAAGCATTGTCAGGGCATGCTAGCCCAGGTTGAGCAACAGGTCCGAGTTTTCGAAGCTTAAGCCAGACTGAGAATCGACCTTTATGAGCAAGTACTTTCAATTTGAGGATTGGGTCCGCATCCACGGACAGCGGACTGAATTGGCCTTAGAAAATTTACTCAATGCTGCCGATGTCAATCCAGCTCGCCTGCATGAGGCCATGCGTTATGCCGCACAGGGTGGCGGTAAGCGAATTCGCCCTTTATTAGTTTATGCCGCTGGTGAATTGGGCGCTGATTCAGATGCGCAGGCAGACACTACTTTAGATGCCGCTGCTATTGCGGTTGAATGTATTCATGCCTACTCCTTGGTGCATGACGACTTGCCTTGTATGGATGACGATGACTTGCGTCGAGGACGATCCACGGTCCACAAGGCATTTGATGAGGCAACTGCCTTGCTTGTAGGCGATGCCTTGCAGACCCGCGCATTCGAGATTTTGGCAAATGTGCAATGTGATGCAGAGATGCGTTTATCGATGATTAGTGCATTGGCCTTTGCATCAGGATCGCGAGGTATGGCTGGGGGCCAGGCGATTGATTTGGAGAGTGTGGGTAAAAAATTAGATCTTGCTGGCTTAAAGCAAATGCATGCGATGAAAACAGGTGCTTTACTTTCTTGCTCGGTGCAGATGGGTGGTATCGCAGCCAAATTGAACCCAACAGAGATGCAGTATCTCGCAAGCTATTCCGAAGCGTTGGGCTTGGCCTTTCAAATTGTGGATGACGTATTGGATGCCACTGCTGATAGTCAAACCTTAGGTAAAACTGCTGGAAAAGATGCGGCAAACGACAAGCCGACCTATGTCACCTTGATGGGTTTAGACTATGCCAAGAAAGCAGCGAAAGATTTGCAAGACGCTGCTATTGCTAGCTTAGAGAGTTTTGGTGCCAAAGCCCAGGCTCTGAAGGATTTGGCTCTCTTAGTGGTTAATAGGGGCAAATAATATTACTGATGATTTGATGACTTTACATTCTATTCACTCGCCCGCAGACCTAAAAAAACTTCCTCGCGAACAGCTTCCAGCTTTGGCTGATGAGTTGCGTCAGTTTGTACTGGACTCTGTTTCTAAGACCGGTGGACACCTTTCTTCTAATTTAGGAACAGTCGAATTAGCAATTGCTCTGCATTATGTATTTGATACACCACATGATCGAATTGTGTGGGACGTAGGTCATCAAAGTTACCCGCATAAAATTTTGACTGGTCGTCGTGATCGCATGAGCACCCTGCGCCAGTTCAATGGCTTGTCTGGTTTTCCACGTCGTAGTGAAAGTGAATACGATGCTTTTGGTGCTGGTCATTCTTCAACTAGTATTTCTGCAGCGATGGGTATGGCACGAGCCTTTCAGACTAAGGGTGAGAAGCAGGTAGCCGTTGCAGTGATTGGTGATAGCGCTATGACTGGCGGTATGGCATTTGAGGCAATGAATAATGCTGGCGTGTATGAGGATTTGCCATTGATTGTCATTCTGAATGACAACGATATGTCGATTTCTCCAGCGGTAGGTGCGCTCAATCGTCACCTCGCAAGATTGCTGAGCGGCAATATTTATTCTGCAACCAAGAAAGGAATCGACAGCGTTTTATCCATTGCCCCTCCTTTACGTGAATTTGCTAAGCGTTTAGAAGATCACGCTAAGGGGATGGTCTCACCTTCAACAATTTTTGAAGAATTTGGATTTAATTATTTTGGTCCGATTGATGGCCATGATTTAGACGCCTTGATTCCGATGTTGCAGAACGTCCGTCGTTTAGCGCTGGAGGGCAGCGGTCCACAGTTCTTGCATGTAGTGACTCGTAAGGGCCACGGTTATGAGTTAGCTGAAGCTGATCCAGTGCTTTATCACGGTCCGAGTAAGTTCAATCCAGAAGAGGGTATCAAGCAGTCAACTGGCCCTGCCCCAAAAACCTTTACTCAAGTATTTGGTGAGTGGTTATGCGATATGGCAGATGCTGATCCACTGTTGATTGGTATTACTCCAGCAATGCGTGAAGGCTCTGGCCTAGTTGAATTTGAAAAGCGCTTTCCTAAGCGCTACTACGACGTTGGCATTGCTGAGCAGCATGCAGTCACTTTTGCTGCTGGTATGGCATGCGAGGGCATGAAGCCGGTAGTGGCGATCTACTCCACTTTCTTACAGCGAGCTTATGACCAGCTCATTCATGATGTGGCGATTCAAGATCTGCCGGTGCTCTTTGCTTTAGATCGTGCCGGCTTAGTGGGTGCTGATGGTGCAACCCATGCGGGTGCGTATGACATTCCATTCTTACGCTGTATTCCGAATATGTTGGTATTGACGCCAGCCGATGAGGCGGAATGTCGCGACTTATTGACAACGGCATTTCATCAGCCACATCCAAGTGCAGTGCGTTACCCGCGAGGAGTTGGTGTAGGGAGTATTCCATCCAAGGAGTTGCGCACGCTTCCAATGGGTAAGGGTGAATTGCGTCGTAAGTCCAATGCGCCCCCTGGTCAGCGCTTAGCAATTTTGGCTTTTGGAACCTTGCTGTATCCAGCGCTTGAAGTTGCAGAACAGATTGATGCTTCGGTTGCCAATATGCGCTTTGTAAAACCTTTGGACCTTGAGCTCCTCAAATCCTTGGCGCAAGATCATGATTTTTTTGTAACCATTGAGGACGGTGCGATTCACGGTGGTGCTGGTAGCGCTTGTTTGGAAACGCTCTCTGCTGTAGGCATTAATAAACCCTTGCTTCAGTTAGGCCTTCCAGATCAGTTTATAGAGCATGGCGATTACAAGATCTTAATGAGTCAGTGCGGCCTTGATGCAGCTGGAATTACTCGGTCGATATCTGAGCGTTTCCCCGGTTTAAAATCGAACTCGGACTCTTAAGCGAGATTATTACTTTCTAAATCCCAGCGGGGTTTGATATCAAAGGCGCCAGAAGTAGTTGAGCCGTTATTCCCCTCCAACAAGCGTAATGCTCCAGCAAAAGCAATCATCGCACCGTTATCGGTGCATAGATCTACTGGTGGATAGTGCACCTCAAAAGAATTCTTTTTAGCGCTCATATTCAAAGCTGTTCGTAGCTGCAAGTTTGCACCTACGCCTCCAGCAAGCACCAGATGTTTACAGGCGGTTTGCTTCAGCGCCTTTTCTGATTTGCTCACCAATACAGTCACCAGGGAATCTACAAAGCTGCGGGCTAAATCCGCCTGAAATCTTGCAATCTCAGTGGGGTCTGTGATGCCAAGAGCTTCCATTTTCTTGACCTGGTTCAAAACAGCGGTTTTGAGTCCGGAAAAGGAAAAATCCAAATCTCCGGAGTGCAACATGGGTTTTGGTAAATCAAATCGCCCAGACTCTCCTTTTTCTGCCAATTTAGAGATCGCGGCGCCGCCTGGGTAGTCTAATCCGAGTAATTTAGCTGTTTTGTCAAAGGCTTCGCCAGCCGCGTCATCCAAGGTTTCACCTAAAAGTTGGTACTTACCAACTCCGCTTACGAGCATGAGTTGGGTATGTCCGCCTGATACCAAAAGCGCAATAAAAGGAAACTCGGGCACTGAAGTCCCCAAAAGCGGGGAGAGTAGGTGGCCCTCTAAGTGATGCACACCAATGGACGGTAAATTAAGGCCTTGAGCAAGGGATTTGGCAAAAGCACTGCCCACCAGAAGAGCACCAGCCAATCCTGGTCCTTGGGTATAGGCTATGGCGTCAATATCCTGTAATTGGAGCTTGGCTTCCTGTAAGGCCTCGTCTAGAAGAGGCAAAACCCGTCGAATATGGTCTCTAGAGGCCAATTCTGGGACGACTCCCCCGTAATCTCGGTGCATCGCGATTTGGGAGTGTAGAGCCTGCCCCAAAATGCCCTGATGGGCTGGAGCACGGTTTTCCCACGGGGCGGTGTTGTATAAAGCCACCCCGGTTTCGTCACAAGAAGTTTCTATGCCTAAAACAATCATTTTTTACTCGGCCGTGCTAGAATCGCATTTCAGTTAATTTATCGATATTTTTCGAGCATATACGAGTTAAATAAGTATGACTACAGTCCGACTACGTGAAAACGAACCTTTTGAAGTGGCATTGCGCCGTTTCAAGCGCACCATTGAGAAAAATGGTTTATTGACAGACTTGCGTGCCCGCGAGTTTTACGAGAAGCCAACAGCTGAACGTAAGCGTAAGAAGGCAGCTGCTGCTAAACGCCATTACAAGCGTATTCGTAGCCAGATGCTGCCTAAA
>JBIISV010000003.1:0-34295 GCA_044340835.1 Polynucleobacter sp. | reverse complement strand
AATCACAGGCAAACCGTCGTTATTTGTATTTCGCGAACCAAGCTGATATCGCTGGTGCAAACGATGTTGCAGCAGTATTCCGCTCAACAGCTGAAGGCGAAACAGGTCATGCCCATGGTCACATGGAGTATTTGATCGAAGGCGGTGCAGGCGAGCCAGGTACTGGCATGCCAGCTAAGACCGTAGCTGAAGCATTGCAAGCAGCTATTGCTGGTGAAACACATGAGTACACAGATATGTACCCAGGTATGGCTAAGACAGCACGCGACGAAGGCTTTGACGAAATCGCTGACTGGTTTGAAACATTGGCTAAGGCTGAGCGTAGCCACGCTAATAAGTTCACTAAAACTTTAGAAGCCCATTTAGCAAATGCTTAATTAGTAAAGCGAAGTCTATTTGCTGTAGTTTTATGAAGCAAATACTGAAGCCCCTGGAACTCCTTCAGGGGCTTTTTTATTCCCCATCATCGCCATCAAAAAGCGCCTACAAAAATCTCTGGGATCTACTCATTCATAATGAAGTATATTTATGCAATGGCACGCAAATACCTTCTTAGTGTAATTAGTCTCATGACGTTTCAAGCCAATGCTGCTTGGCTGGCGATTCAAGAAGATCGCGGCTTTTTTTATGATCCTGCCTCCGTTCAAACCTCAGGCCAGCGAGTAAGCGCATGGGGGCTCCAAAACTACGAACAGCCTCTACCCCTAGGTAATCGCTCTACCCTATCTAAGAAAATTCGGATTGAGGCAGATTGCTTGCGTAGTCAATTTAGAACCGTTTCATACGCTTTTCAAACTGAGGCAATGGGCGAAGGTGAAACTATTATGGGTTACCCACTCACCCCCGCAAGCCCTTTTGGTAAGTGGCGTACAGCGGAACCTAATTCATTCGAGCAAGCGCTTTTCAATCAGATCTGTAGAAAACCGTCAGAGCCAGCACCACCTCCGCCAATCAACCCCAATGATCCCCTTGAGATCATTGATGAAACAAATCCCAACACAACCGTTTAGCGCTTAACCAGTTGCTCGCTGAATTCGGCTATCAGATAACTCTGGAAGTGGGCCAATATCAGGTAGCTCTTTTTCAATATTCTCTTGCTTCAACTCATATGCCCATGCCAATACTTTGGCAACGGCCTCAAACAGTTGAAAGGGAACTGGCTCGCCAATCTCTAATTTGGCATACATCAGGCGGGCTAATGGGGGGATGCGAGCAATAGGCACTGCATGCTCTCGCGCGCTATCCTGAATGCGCAAGGCAATGGCGTCCATTCCCTTTGCAACGACTACTGGAGCAGCCATTTTTTCTTGGTCATAACGGATTGCTACGGAATAGTGCTCCGGGTTTGCTAAGACCACATCGGCCTTCTCTATTGCAGCCATCATTCTTGAGGTAGAGAGCTGTCGTTGCTTTTGTTTAATCTTTGCACGTAACTCAGGTGAACCTTCAGATTCTTTAATCTCTTGCTTCATCTCTTCCTGAGTCATGCGCATCCGCTTCTGGAAGTTAAACCACTGAAAGAATACATCCGCTACCGCTATCAGAATCATCGGCACCAGTAATATTAAAAATCCATAACTAATCAACTTGTAGGACTCAAAGAAAGCCGCATTGATGTCCTGATTCACTATGAGACTAAAGCTACCCCACAGCCCTACTAAATAGGTCAAGCCAATACCTAGCAGCAAAGAAGCCTTCAGAATATTTTTCAATAACTCCACCAAAGTATTGACTGAAAATATCCGACCGATTCCAGCAATTGGATCTAGTCTGTCGGCATTGAACTTAAATACAAAATAGGGCTTAAAAGAAACTAAGCTGAGGGGAGAAAAGATAGACACAAGCCACAAGGGCAACATGAGTATCAAGATGCTTAAACAAAACCAAAGAAAAGAGCCTAAGCCCCACTTACCCATATGATCAAATAGTTGGTCCGGATTGCCAAAAGTTAAGCCTTCCTTTACAAGGCTAACCGTTTGATCCATAAACAGAGGGCCAAAAGCAAGTACCGCAATTGGCAAAACAGCAATCATTACAAAAGTAGTTAAGTCGCGGGATTGGGGAAGCTGACCCTCTTCTCGGGCCTTTTCGAGGCGTCGTTCCGAGGGTTCTAGCGTTCGTTCTTCTTGCTTATCGTTCTCTTCTGCCAAGGCTGGCTCCACGCATTAGACTGACTAAATCTTACCCTCTTTAGGGTATTCAATTGAAAAAACGGGGAATTTACTTTGGGATGGATCGCAGTCGGTACTCTTCGACCATTTTTAACGTGACATTAATTTCGTAGCAAATCGGCTTAGCGGCGCCTTTTTTATGGAATGCGCTGCGATAGCCGCATTGGGTACCATCCGGGTGGGTGCTATATGGGCAAGGGCAGATTCCCTGATAATTGGCGATGGATTCTTTAACGATTTGCTCGCGTATCTCTTCACCTGACATAGTCTTATTGGCAAAGACTGGAGATGCCAGTAGGCAAAGCACAAGAAGCAAATGCTGCATCACACCTCCAAACACTTGCTTATGGCTTAGGCTTTGCGACAACCTTTGCTTTAGGATCTTTTTTAGCCTTCTCTTCGGCTGCGAGCTGCTCAGGAGTCAATACCTCTTCCTTTGGCGCCACAATATCTTTTGGCACAACAGCTGTGATTGTAATTCTTCGATTTAATGGGTTACGAGCGTCATCTTTTACAAAAGGAATGCGGTCTGCGTAACCTGTTACCTCAGCAATTTTATCTTCCGATAAACCACCAGCCAATAACTCACGACGAGCAGCATTGGCTCGATCAGCTGACAGCTCCCAGTTGCTATAAGTTGCGCCAGGACGATAACCAGAGCTATCAGTATGACCTTCAACCTTGATCTGAAAACGGGAGGACGATAATGGCTTACCCAATCGCTGAAGAACCTGGGCAGTGGTAGCCTCAATATTAGCGCCGCCGAGCAAGAACATAGGCTTCTTATTTTCAGCCAAAGTGATCATCAAGCCCTCGGCCGTTTCTTCAATAATCAGCTCATTACTATTTTTCATGAGCGCTTGATTTTCAGCCACGAAGCTTTCTATTTCTTTGCGTAGTTCTTTTAAACGCTCAACATATTTTTTAGCATCTTCCAAGACATCAGGAGGCGGCTGCTCTTCTTTAGACTTTGGCGCATCGGCACCCTCTTTATTAGTTTTAGCGTTTTTTGCCTGGCTATTAGACTTGCCCTTGAAGTAATCTGCAATATTATCTTTTTGTATTTGGGGAATCATACTGACAATCCACATAATCAAAAAGAAAACCATCATCGCCGTCACAAAGTCGGCGTACGCAATTTTCCACTGCCCGCCGTGATCTTTCCTCTTGCGACGGGAGGTCTGCCTTATAAACTGGACTTCGGGTTGTTGATCAGCCAAGATATAAACTAACTAATTGGGTTAACGATTCGCGCTACGCATAATCTCACGGGTTGCTTTTTCCAAATCTTCATAAGTTGGTCTTTGATCAGAAAATAGCACCTTTCGACCAAATTCAACCGCAGCGAATGGGGGAAACTTATTTAAATAAGCCAACAAGATTGCTTTCACTGCGTAATAAGGCCTTAATTCCACTTCCGCATCATGCTCCAATACCTTAGCAATCGGACTGACTACAGAATAAGAAAGTAAAACACCTAAGAAGGTACCAACCATCGCTGCTGCAATTTTTTCTCCGATATCTGGCTGGTTAATCGATTGCAAGGCAATAACTACACCCATAATCGCCGCAACAATTCCAAATGCTGGGAGTCCATCAGCCACTGTATGAACAGCATCTGCAGGAACCATCAACTCTTCCTCCAACACCTCAATCTCTTGCTGCATCAAGCTTTCAAATTGCGCCAAATTCATCGAACCACCGAGCATCATGCGGGCGTACTCTGCAATAAAGCTCGTTAAGCGTTCATTGGCAAGCACCGATGGATACTTCATGAACATCGCACTTGCCTTAGGACTTTCAATATCCTCTTCTACAGAGCGCATACCACCACGGGAAATTTTTTGGATAAGCTCAAACATTAAGCATAAAAGATCTTCATTTGTATGGAGGCTGACCGCGTTTGATGTGAACATCTTCTTCAGGGCGACAGCGATCTTCTTTAAAACACGGCCCTTGTTAGATGCAACCATGGCCCCAAATGAAGCTCCAATAATGATGACGAATTCCCAAGGCTGCCATAAGTGGTACAGCGCATTCAGAGCATCATCTGTATTCCAACCACTACTGTGGAGACTAACGCCAACATAACCGCCAAAGATGCAGCCTAGCGCTAAGAGCAATCCAACGGTTAAGTTCATACCATTTACCTATTAAATTTTGTCGAAAAGGGTTGATGACTGTATCTTAGCAAAAATCGACTGAGCAGCCTGAAGTAGGGCCTGGGATTTACCTAAATTAGCTGAAGATTCAGCAATATCAGTATCCAGAATGGCGGAACGTGCATTTTCAGCATTCACCTTTTTAAGGTCTACCGAATCTTGCGCATTATTTACTTGGGCATTAATAATGCCCACCTTAACCTGTGCGCCTCGAACTTGAGCAATAGAAGCATCTAAATTGCTAGAGTCATTTGCATTTGGCTTAATGTTCCCCTGCAACTTGGAGACAATACTATCTAACAGTGATAGCACATCTTGTTTTCCTGCAACAGCAGTCCTGGGAGTATCCCCGTTACCATAGACACCCATAGATTCAGCAAAACTCACGCCCTCGTCAACCGAAATATTGAGGTCAACAGAAACCTTACCTAGAGCGTCACTAGAATTTGCCATATTCACTAGAATTGGCTTACCGCTACTATCTTTAGCTTGTGCAAATGACTTGATAGAGTCACGCAGGGAGGCGGCCTGTTGATACAAAGTAGTAGTTAAAGTACCTTCGGCAAACGCGCTGCCAGACTGGACTACAACTTGCTTAAATTTGGCAAGTGCAGCACTAATGCTTACTAGTTGCGCATCCGTATTGCTGACGCGCTCCAACATTTTCTTTTGATTGATAGAGAACATGTCATATTGCGCTTTATCAAAATCTAGTTTCATGCCATAACCCACAGCCTGAGGACTATCAGATACATTTTGATATTTTTTTCCGGAGGCAATCTGAGTTTGATACTTCATTACATCACTGGCTTGCTGCTGCACCGAGTTAATGCTTGAATCATAAATTTGTTGTGTAGATATTCTCATAAATGTTTAGACCTTTACCTTATCTACTGAGCATATTGAGCAGCATATTAAACATCTCATTGGCAGTCTGCATTACCTTACTTGCAGCGCCATACATTTGCTGAAACTTCACTAAATTTGCAGCCTCTTCATCCAAATTAATCCCGGAGATAGACTCGCGCCTATCTGCTAACTGTTTACCAACAACCTGGTTCACTTGGTCAAGATTTTTCCAACTAGAAACCGTCGAAGCAATATTGCTGGTAATCAAGCTTAATGGGTTGCTAAATTTACTGCGCAACTGCTCAATACGATTAGCCGCTACTGCATCAATTGAAAAATTCACTGCTGCTTCTGGCCCATATGAAATCATGGATACAAAAGATGATGCTCCGTAACTACTATTCGGAATTTGGTTATTTACTGCTGCTGCAATCGTCGCGTTATATGAGCTTGAAGTAGGATCTGATGCCAACATGATCTCTTCGATCTTTAAAACTCGCCCATTAGCTTCTGGATTTGCGGGATACCACTGACCACTATTCGTTAGTAAATTACCATTGGTATCCTGCGCATACTTTGTTGTGAGCACCGAGGGAATCGCAGTAGTGAAACCGCCACCCGAAGCTTTATATCCAAAAACAGGACTGATTGTAGTCGCATCGCCCTTTGTCTTAATAGAGTTCACATCTCTAAAGATACCCAATGTCAGCGAGCTGAGCTGTTGCTGAACCTTAGGTAGAAAATCAGAGAGCATAGAAAATGTTGCGCCAACTTGCCCAGACTGAAAGATTGTTTTTGACTTAATGTATTGCTGACCACTGGCACCAGAATTAGGATTGACCTCTACTTTTGTCGATAGCGGACCAATCAAATGTCCAGTCTGAGACTCTTTAACAAAAACATTGAATAAGGCACCATCAGAAACACCCACATCAGTATTAATGAACTGGCTAGCGCTACTTCGATCTACCAAGGAAACGCCAGCAATTTGGAAAGTGGCTGTACCATCTTCATTGATGATGGTGGAGCCACCGAGCAAATCCTGAAGACGCATCGTAATACGATCACGCTCATCCAAAATATCTGCCGAAGGGGTCGTGTTCCCTGGTGCGGAACTTGCGAGTATTTGTTGATTAATACGCTGTAAGGCTGGTGCAAGAGTATTCGCTTCATTCAAAATACCAGTCATATTGACCTGAGTACTTTTCTTGATTTCATTTAGATATTCATTAAAACTACTAATGCGGTTAGCAAGCTGTGTTGCTGCACCAGCAAAGTTTTGTATATTAGTAAGACTGCCAGCATCATTAGCCAGCGTGCCTGCTGCATTCATAAACTTCGATACGGCACCTTGAATCGAAGATGATGGATCCATTAATAATGAATCGAGACCAGAGACTGATTGCAATAAGGTACTCGTATAGCTTGACTTACTTCTCTGATCCAGCATCTGCTTTGTGAGGAGGTTATCAACAAATCGAGTGAATCCTTCGACAGCAAATGCGGTACTACCAAAATCGCGTGAGTTTGGCGCCATCAGCCCAATCACATTATTAGAGCGTCGACGAGAAAAGCCCTCGACATTTGCCCCATTGACGTTTTGGGAGGTAATGGTCATTCCGGCCTGAGCAATCTCCAGAGCAGAATAGGCATTATTGATAATCGAAATATTATTGATGCTCACAGGCTTTCCCAGTATCGAGTGTTGGCTAAATCAATTAGTTATAGCTTCCTCTTGTATTACGGATATTTTTATAGTTTCGTTAGTTTTTTGCGTTTATTTGTTTAGCAATTTCAGATTGACTCAATAACTGCTCAACCATCTTTTTGGCAAACCCCAAACCATTACCCTTGGTGATCATAGCCGCCATTTGGTCATCGACCATCTCAAGATAACCATCGCGCTTCCCCTCAGTCTTCGGATTAAATGGAGAGTTGTTAATCTCCTTTAACATCTGACGAACTAAAGTAGTTTCAAATCCTCTTGCTGCCTCAACTACCTTCTCACGATCGGTCATAGCCGATGTTTTTGCAGAATTGTTAGCAATATTTGAGCCCAGCTCCCACAATGAAGAGCTGGTTGGGGAGGCAGTGGATTTGGAAATAGGATCCATTAAATGACCTCGAGCTCAGCCTTAAGAGCCCCGGAAACCTTCATCGCCTGCAGGATCGCAATTAAATCTTGCGGTGTTGCACCCAATAAGTTCAATGCTTTAACGACCGTCTCAAGAGAGTTACTCGTTTCTGAGAACTTCACCGCATTTTGGCTACCGCGCTCAATATTGATATTGTCAACCGCAGTTGCAGTAGTAGCCTGACCCGTAAAAGGAGGTGGCTGCAAAATAAGACGAGATTGATCAACCTTAGTTTCAACACGAACGGATAGATTGCCGTGCGCTGCCGCAAATGAGCCCAATCGAACAGATTGATTCATGACTACAGAGCCAGTTCTGGAATTAATCACTACCTTAGCTGAATCAGGCAAGGAAACTACTGGCAACTCTTGTAATGCAGCCATAAAGCTCAAGCGCTCCACTGGATTAGTAGGAGTACGAACATTCATGGAACGGCCGTCTAATGGCAATACGATACCTGGACCAAAACGACGCACAATTGCTTCAGCGGTTCTTTGCATCAAAGAATAATCCGCATTTTTCAAATTTAACTGAACAAACTCTGTGGGCTGCTCAACCGGTACTTCACGCTCTACCAGGGCACCACTTGGAACCCGACCTGCTGAAAGATGATTGTTCTGGCGCGCATTGAGATTGGCATAACCGTAACCAGTGATAACCAAAGATCCTTGAGCCTGTGCATATACCTGTCCATCAGCAGCACGTAATGGGGTCATCAATAAAGTGCCACCCTTCAGACTGCGGGAGCTACCCATTGCAGATACAGTGATATCCATCCGCTGGCCAGGTTTTGGATTAGATGGTAATTCAGCGGTAACCATCACTGCTGCAATATTACGCAACCAAGTCTGGTTGTTATATCCCTGCGTATCAGGAATGGTAACGCCCAGTGCGGATAGCATTTGACGAATACTTTGAATCGTAAATGGAGTCTGTGCAGTTAAGTCGCCAGTACCATCAAGACCTACAACCAAGCCATAACCCACTAACTGGTTAGGGCGTTCTCCGGCTATATCGGTGATTTCTTTGATGCGCTGAGCATGAGCATCTGCAATCAATGCAGCCTGCCCTAGAACAACAATACTGAGCGCAACAAAAATTTTAGAAAGGTTCAAAAATGTCTTTTTCATGATCTTTTATCAGAATGGGCTAACTTTGAGGAATAAGCGGGTTAACCAACCTGGATCACGAACATCATCCGTAACACCGCGACCACGATACTCAATACGAGCATCGGCAACCTGCAAAGATGAGACTGTGTTGTTGACTAAGTTATTAGGATTAACAATGCCACCGAAACGAATGATTTCTTCTTCGAAACCAACGGCAACTTGCTTTTCACCAGCCACGGCCATATTTCCATTGGCCAACACCTCAAGAACAGTTACTGTAATAAAACCATTGAATGCATTAGACGCAGTGCTACTACCACTTCCATCAGAGGAAATACCGCCAGAAGCACCAACGTTTGCTTTATTGCTATATGTATTAGTTCCAGGGCCAATGTTAGATAAGCTAATGCCCGCGTCTACACCACCCTTACGTTTGGCTGTCGCACCAGAATTCTTACTTGCACTAGTGGTTTCATTGAGTAGTACGGTTAAGGTATCACCAACTGCACGGGCACGACGGTCCTCAAACAAGGGACGGTAGGCACCTGTCATACTCATTTGCGCCACTGGAAAGAGGCTGCCTGGAGAAGCACCACGCTCTGCAGGATTAGCAGGCCTTACTGAAGTCTGCGTTTTTACTAATGGCTGCCGATCAACAGATGCACACCCAGTTAAAAATGCAAGTCCGCTTAGAGCAGCGATGAAGATCATTTTTTTAATCATCATAATTGTCCAATCTTTTGTAGCATTTGGTCAGATGCAGTAATTGCACGAGCCTGAATTTCATATAAACGTTGAGCAGCGATCATTTGCACTAACTGCTCAGCTACGTTTACGTTAGATTGCTCAAGATTTTTTTGAGCCACTACGCCAGTACCATTAGTACCAGGCACATTAATTACTGGAATACCAGAGGCAGGGGTCTCCAAGAATAGGTTGCCGCCAGTTGCTATCAAACCATTCGGGTTGATAAAGTTCGCAACCACTAAATTTCCAGCGGTATAAATCTTAGTAGGATCATCTAATGTGTACTGAACTACACCGTCCGCACTGATGGTAACTGAGGTACTGCCACCAGGAATAGTGATGCCATTGCCAACAGTAAAACCTGACTGGGTAACGATCAGGCCATTTTGATCTTTTGTAAATGCGCCATCACGGGTGTAACTCAGGCTACCATCGGGCATGGTAATTTGAAAGTAACCATTACCTTTAATCGCTGTATCTAAAGGGTTAGCAGTTAATAACAAGGGACCCTGTGTATTAATGCGCTCAGTTGCAGACATTTTTGCACCAGCACCAACTTGCAAGCCATCAGGGCTAGTTGCTTGACCAAGCGTATATGCACCTGGCTCACGTAATGTTTGATACATCAGATCCTCAAACATGGGACGCATCGTTTTAAATGCAGTCGTTGACGCATTTGCTAAGTTATTAGCAATGGTGTCAAGGTTCATCTGCTGAGCATCTAAACCTGTTTTAGAAATCCAAAGTGAGCGCATCATAATAGTGTTCTCTTAAAAAATTAACCGCGTGATAATGACATTAACGAATTCGCTGACTTTGCATTTTGGTCAGCCGTCTGAATAAGGCGCATATTGAGATCGAACATTCTGTTTTGCTCAATCATCTGCACCATTGCTGTTGTAGGATTGACATTGCTCAACTCAACCGCACCCTGCTGAACACGGAGATTGGGATCAGTATCTGGTAGCTCTAAACCGCCATAACTAAATAAACCATCTTCGCCACGTACCAGCAACTTAGGATCTACATTCACTAAACGTAACTTCTCGATTTCCTCGAAAGGCGTTTTGCTTGCTTCATCAAAAGCAGTGCTTCCAACAAATTGAGTAGAAACAGTACCGTCTTGAGAGATCTCAATGTTGCGAGCCTCAACCGGAATAGAAATACGATCTACTTGACCCAATACTTCATTCTTACCAAGGCGCAAAATACCATCCTGGTCTAAGGTAAAACGGCCAGAGCGCGTGTAAGCCTCAGTGCCATCTGGACGACGAACTGCAAAGAAACCTTGCGCGTTCTTAATCGCTACATCAAGGGGATTACCAGTAGTTTGAATGGTACCCTGAGTAAAGTCAGCTCCTGGAGTGCTATCTACAACAAATGCTCTAGTATCAGCACCCGGCCCATCAACCGGTACAGATCGAAATGCAGTGAACATCTCACGAAACCCAGGAGTCTGGGTATTCGCGAGATTATTCGTGGTAGTGGCCAGCTGCCCCATAGCATGCTTGGCGCCCGTCATCGAAGTATATGCAAACCGATCTAACATGACTTAATCCCTTAGTGCTCTATTGATTAAGAAGTCATACGAATGGTGTCTTGCAGAGTCTGGTCAAACGCTTTGATACTTTGTGAGTTTGCAGAGTACATACGTTGCAAAATCATCAACTTAACGAGTTCGTTTGACAGATCAACAGTAGAAGCTTCTACGGCCATTGACTTGATTTCGCCAAAAGAGCCGTCACCAGCGCGACCGATACGTACACCGTTGTCACCTTCAGTACCAGAACGGAAGCTTGGGGCAAAAGCATTGTTACCGCTAGGAATCAATTGCTCATCAGCATCAAACTGAGTCAGAGCGATCTGACCAGCAACAATCTTACGACCGTTACCATACACACCAACGATCATACCGGTGCTATCGATTGATACGCTGGACAACTCAGAGCGTGGCTCACCATTTTGATAGCTTTGGTTCACCATAAATGCGGAAGCTTGCAATTGAGTATCCGACAAATCTAAGTCATAAATCAACGGAATAGTAGTGCTTTGCTGTGAACCCGCATTAACGCGTGTGCTCAACTTAGCAGAAGTACTAAATACTGGCTTACCAGAAGCACTATCTACCATCAATGAATCAATGTTACGGCCAGCAACTAAGCCAATCTTCGCTACCGTCTTGAAACCGCCTGTAGTTGCTACATCTGGGTCACCTGGCTTGCTTGAGAAGGTATTGGCTGGAGCAGATTTATCGTAGAAAACACCGTCAATCGAAGCATACACTTCCAAGTTTGACTGAACAGCATTCAAAATCGTGCCCGAGTTCTGCTTATTAGTTGTACCCTGAACCACAATCTGAGTTCCATCAGGAGCAGTGAGAGTCATATCAAGGGTTTGCTTGAATGTTAGTGATGCCCCACTTGCAACTTGTGCTGGTAATGCGCCATCAAGATAAATAGTAGAGCCGACTACTGAAGTTACAGTCAAACCAGTGTCAACACTTCCATTAAACAATCTACGACCCTCTAGATCAGAAGTAGCGGTAGATGCTGTCAGCGTATTAGCGCCAGCGCTAGACAATGCCGTAGTTGAAATGGGTAAATCTTTCTTATGGAAAGTGAATGAAGCTGCCGAAGGTATATCAAATGTTCCTGTGCCAGTAAGGGTCAACTTGTGAATTTTTTGTACTACTGAGTTATCAGAGGTAATGCTCTTGTTGATCGCAGCACCCACTGTAAATCCAGTGTCTACGCCATTCATGAATACTTTGTCATTGGCAGCTAAATTTGATGGTAGATCAATACCTCTAAAAGTGACCGCATTTGTACTTGTAATTGCGCTAGATCCAATTGCCGCTGCCAGCGTTACAGTAGTTCCTGAAACGGCAGTCACATATGCACCAGCTTGCTCAGCACCATCAACATAAACTGTTTGTCCAATCAAACTGGAGCTTGCACCCGCAACCGTCAAAGTGGTTGCAGCAGCAGCAGCAGTAATGCCTGTAAAGGTATTATCTGAAGAGTCAAAAACAATGGATTTAGCACTTCCAACGCCTGGCTGGCCTGTTACGCCACCCAACACGGTAGTAATTGCTGCGCTCTGGATGCTAAGAGATGAAGTCTTAGGAATCATTACATTCTGCGTTTGTAATGTATTTGGTGTGGCATTGAAACCAGGCTTGTATGAGTAGCCAGAGCCATCAGCATTTGAGGTGATAGCCATTTTGGTATCAGAAACACGACGGTAGTAAACCTCTAATGTGTGGCCTGTACCGTTGGAGTCAAAAATAGTTTGTGTTGTCTTAGAGTTAAAAGTATTTTGAGCTGGGTCAAAAGCTACCTTTGAATTTGTAACGAAAGCATTTTCTCTAGAGTCCAAAATCGCACTGATCTTAGATACCGTAGTTTGTACGCCATTGGCATAGTCAGGTGGCATACGGAGCTTACCGTTTACTGTACCAAGACCACGAATATCATCCGTGATGCTCTTACCATCAGCAGCAGGCTGGAAACCAGTCAAATACATGCCGTTTTGGTTCACGATCCAACCGTTTTTATCAACAGCAAATTGGCCGTTACGGGTGTACATCAAAGAACTAGGATCTTCTGGGTTACTCAGAACGCGGAACCAACCGTCGCCACCAATCGCCATATCCAAAGGATTTTGTGAGTTCTGCATCGTGCCGTATGTCAAAGCACGACGCACAGCTAAACGCTGGGAGCCCTGACCAACACGGTTTGCATCAGATGGATCAATCGCCTTGAAATATTGATCAGCAAAGATGTACTCACCTGCTTTATAGCCAACAGTATTGGCGTTAGCGATGTTATTACTGGTGTTATCAATAGCCAAAGAGGTATTTTGTAATCCAGCCAGACCGATTGTGTAGTTACTCATGTTTCAAGCTCCTTAGAAAATTCTGTATATAAGTTGTTGATGTTCGTTGCGCTTCTTACGCTACCCACTGCTCAATATCATTAGGCTTAATAGTTCTGCCATCAGCCAAAGTTACTTCTAAATTTTTTCCATCTTTACCAACGGATGCCACTCGTGAGCTTGTATAAACTGTCGGATTTTGAGTGCTACCATCCTCAGCTTCAGCCACAATCGACAAGGTGTAGAAGTCAGATGGCAAGACCTTGCCAGTACCGTCTAGTCCATCCCACATAAAGTTAAAGAGGCCTTGAGGGCCAGGACCAAGATCAGTCTCAGCAACTACTGAACCATCTGCAGCTTTAATCGTTGCCTTAATATTCTGAGCATCACTGGTCAGCTTGGCACCCAAGTTAACCGGCTCACCGCTAAATAGAACCTTATCGCCCACAGCCATGGCTTTTTTGCCAACGGTTGTCGACATATTGATAAAGTCAGTAGATTGAATTTGGCTCAACATACTGGCCATTGAGGTATTCATTTTGTTAATACCGTCAACCATATTGAGCTGCGCTAACTGCGTAGTCATGCCAGCTGAATCCATTGGATTCATGGGATCTTGGTTCTGCAACTGTGCAGTCAACATCTTCAAGAAGTTTTGAGTTAGATCTTTTGTTGACGTAGGATCTGACCCTGCTGTTACTGGGTTTGGATCATACTTCGTGATCTGACTTAAATTTGAAATCGTTGCCATGTCTTCAATTCCTTTATTAACGGCCGAGGTCTAGAGTTTTAAGCATGAGTTGACGAGTGGTATTCATCATCTCAATATTCATTTGATAAGAACGTGAAGCAGAAATCATATTCACCATTTCTTCTACTGGATTTACGTTAGGCATTTGTACGTAGCCATTTTTGTCAGCCATTGGATGAAAAGGCTTGTACTCTTGCCTTAATGGCTCTTTGCTTTCCACGATATCGACAACCTGCACACCAGCACCTTTCGTGTTCTCCACTGGCACTGGCGCAAAGAGCACTTGACGCGAGCGATATGTTCTGCCATCTGGGCCAGCAACACTTTCTGCATTGGCGACGTTTGAAGCGGTCACATTCAAGCGCATTGCTTGAGCGACCAATCCAGTCGAACCGATATTAAATGCGCCTAAGAGACTCATTGCATTTGTCCTGTAATCGCTGAAAGACGACCTTTAATAGATGAGCCCAAGAAGCTCAATGTAGCTTCTGTAAAGAATGCATTTTTCATGAACTCAGAGCGCTCTACATCAGGATCAACTGTGTTGCCGTCGAGAGCCGGTTGAACTGAAGAGCGAAATTCAGTAGCAAAAGCAGATGACTGAGTACCGCCAATATGCCTAGCATTGGTAGTGACTAATGAGTTAGCACTTGAAGATTTTTTGGCATCCAAGGTTTTTTTGAGCACATCGCCAAACTGGATATCTTTAGCTCTAAATCCTGGGGTATCAGCATTCACCAAGTTAGATGAGATTAGCTCTTGGCGGAAAGTGCGCAACTTTAGCGCTGCTTCACCAAACTGAATCGAATCGTATTGTGGCACTTGTAACATCAGCTTTAGCTTTCAAGTAGGTGGGGCCAATCCCCAACTTCACTTTATTTAAAGCAAATGCCGTGCCAACTTATATGATTTATTAAATTACCTATATAAATCAATAACTTATTGAATTTATGCAGCAATCAATTCTGCTGTAATTGACCTGTCTATTCGGGAAACGGCAATTTTTGCAGTCACCCTACGAGTTACTAGGCAATACCTGCCCAAAACCCTCCCTTAGCTAGTTCAGCTTGGGGTTTAGGCCGCTACGGATCATGCCCATAGGGCCTTCCAGAATCTTAATTACGATACCCGGCATATCAGGCAAAAAGATAATCAATACGAGGAAGGAAATCGGGACAGAGACTGCAAAACCAATCGAGAAAAGGTTCAATTGCGGGCTCGTTCTACCCAAGAGGGCTTGGGTGGTATTAAACATTAAGTAGACGATGATGCTGGGCATACTCAGCACCATGCCAAAGGCAAAAGCCTTCACCACAAGCGCTGTTAAGCCTTTTGCATCCCAGGCGGTTGGCCAAGTGCCAAAGGGGAGTAATTTGAAACTATCAAGCAAGATATCCAGTAATACGAGGTGAATATTGAGGGCAAAAGCGAGTGCAATCGCCGTCAGCTGCAGAAATTCACCGACTAGACTAGGTGACAAAATCGGATCCCGACCTACGGTTGAAGCGAAGCTAAACCCAGCCAACATGGAAAGGACTTCCGCAATCACATCAAAAGCCATTAAGCCTATGCGAATGAGATAGCCCGCTGCCAAGCCAATACAAAGCTCGATAATAGCGGCCATAAAGGTGACTGAATCACCCATCAATAGCTCTGGGTTAGGCTTAATGAGCGGCGCAATTGAAATTGCAATTACCAGTGCCAGCAAAATTCGGAGTCGCATTGGTAGAGAGCGAAAAGCAAACATGGGCGCAGCTATCAAGACGCCAAAAATACGCAGAGAGATCATCATCACAATCACAACAAATTGCGGAATAAGATCTCCGGAAATCGGAATCATATCAATTCAAGATGCTGGGAATGCGAGTAATGATTTCGCGTACGTAGTCGATGAAAATAGCCAAGCTCACTGGAAATGCGACCAAGAGCACTACTACTAGAACTACTAACTTCGGAACAAACGAGACTGTACTCTCGTTCACTTGGGTAGCCGCTTGCAAAATACCAATTACTAAACCCACAATTAACAAGGCAATTAGTACCGGGCCAGCCAGCACGAAGGTCATTCGTAAGGCCTGAAATGCGAGCTCAATAACTAGTCCCGTATCCATTAAAAGACCCGATAACTTTCAACCAGAGAGGCGGCCAATAAGGCCCAGCCATCAGCCAAAGCAAAAATTACTAGTTTTAGAGGGAGCGAGAACATCATCGGGGAAATCATGACCATACCCAATGAAGTCAAAATACTGGCGACCGCAAAATCAATAGCGATAAAGGGTAAATAGATCATGAAACCAATCAGGAATCCCGTTTTAATTTCAGAGATAGCAAATGCGGGGATCAAGACCGTCATCGGAACATCTTCTTGACTAGCAATCGGCTTGTCGTAGAGCTTAGCAAATAAGCTGAGATCTTCTTGTCTCGTCTGTTTAAGCATGAATGCCTTGATTGGCTTTGTACCTACCTCAATGGCTTGTTGGAAAGTAAGCTTTTGCTGGGTGTAAGGCACATACGCTTCGGAATACATCTTTTCAAAGGTAGGATTCATAATAAACAGCGTCAAGAAAAAAGAGAGTCCAATCAGGACCATATTCGGCGGCATGCTTTGCAAACCCAGAGCTTGACGCAAGAGTGAGAAAACAATCAGGATGCGGGTAAAGCTGGTCATCAGCATTAAAGCTGCTGGTAAAAAGCTCAAAGCTGTCAGCGCAATCAATGTCTGCACCGGAACAGAGTAATTGGTGCCTCCCTTACCAGCTGCTGAAGTCACCAAAGGCAATGATTGTGCCAACACTGCCCCAGATGCCAGAGCTAGAAGGGCGAAGCCAAATATCAAAAACCCTTTACGGCGACTCATGCTTTTAACCCCTTTTTCACCATATTCGTCAGCTTTTTAGCAAATTCGGAGCCGATCGGGGAGTACTGAGGGAGACTCTTCACGTCACTAGGATCCATTTCTAAGAGCATCGTGATTTGGCTCGGCGTGTGTCCAATCGCATAAGGCATGCCAGCTATCTCAACAATCACGATGCGCTCACGTGGCCCTAAGCTTTGTGAAGCCAAAATTTTGATAGAAGAATTGGGTAGGTCAATTTGCAAGCTTCGTTTGATATACCAAGCCACTAAAGCCACTAGAGCAGCAGCTAGAACGAGAGTGACTAATGTCAACCAAATAAAACTACCGCCGCTAGCAGTAGGATAGGTTGGCGAAGCAACGATAACCGGCTTAGCCGCCTCCTGCGCAAAGCAAGAGAGGCTAAACAATAGGAGGGATATTGAGATCCCAAATTGATTTACTGCTCTACCGATAAGTCGGTCCATCTAAGGCCTCTAACGATTAATTTTTCGTAAGCGCTCAGCAGGAGTAACAATATCAGTCAATCGGATACCGTAACGGTCATTAACAATCACCACCTCGCCTTGCGCAACCAGGCAACCGTTAACGACCACTTCAAGGGGTTCACCAGCAATGATGTCTAGTTCAACTACTGAGCCCTGAGTGAGCGCTAAAAGATTGCGTATTTGCATTTTAGCCCTACCTAGCTCCACTGTAACCTGAACTGGCACATCCATGACCAAATCGATATCGTTATAAGCAATAGAAGAGTTTCCACCCCCATCTAAGTCCTCAAAACTGGCACGACGGACTGCAGCGCCAGATTGGGACGCAAAAGGGTTTTCAGCACCCTCAGCCGATTTAGAAAAATTATTTTCCATCATTATTTACCTCGTCTTTATTATGCGGAACCGCTATAGCAGACTCCATTTGGGTTAATTCAGCAGCACGTTGATCAAATGAGTTATACATATCGCCACGTTCAGCTCCACGCATCATGGTTGGACCAATGCGCGCCCGATCCATTGGGCTTTTGAAGAAATCTGCAGGATGTTGAATTGAATCGATCTTGAGGGCATAGCGGCCATTACGAACACCATATTTACCCCGAATCATGGGTAAACCATCCACAAACATGGTGACGGGATCATTAATTTCAATTGGGACGATATCCCCAACAGACATCCCCAGAACGTCGCCAATGGTCATTTTTTTACTAGCCAGCACCGCAATCGCGGTAATCGAGGCATCTTGCAATTGAGTTTCCAAGGAATTAGCCCAATATAGATCGGTTTCACGCTTGATCTTGACATCATTACCAAAAATCTTCTCTCGATAAGGAACCATCACCCAATAGGGTACGCAGAAGTCTAAAAAGCCCTCCGTACCCTGCATATCGACCCGAAAACGACAATGCATGACGCTTTCTTCATCAGTAGCGAGGCGCACAAAATTCATTTGTGATTCATTGCGAACAAACCCAAACTCAATACTTGCCATCGGAGCCCAAGCACCCTCATATTCACGTTTGATGAGCTCCAAAATACGACGGCTAACACGTAATTCAGTAATAGATAATTTTTGGTTGGTAGTTTTAGCTTGAGTAAATACGCCATTTCCGCCAAAGACTTTATCCGTAATCATAAAAAGTAAGGTGGGATCAATCGCCCAGCATCCCAAGCCTTGAGCATGCGTGAAATTTACTAATTCCACATTAGAGTACTCTGGCATTTCCTTGAGGAAATCACCGTAATTTTTGATGCCCGTAGTCAGACTCTTTACATCGACACAGGTCCCAATCATATTGGTGAGTTCAGAGCGAAGATTACGCGCAAAGGACTCATGCACGATCTCCAAAGCGGGCATACGCCTATTATTTACAAACGTATTGAGATTATTAAAGACAGCGGCTTGATTTTGACTAGTCATGATAAATAAATAGCTTATGCGTAGATGCTAACTCTTCCGTCCGGGCTAATACCCGAGCGGCCTACTGGCATCAATTCGCCCAATTGGGAATCTACTCCATTTCCGGTGCGGGGGAAATTCTGACTCATCGAAAATGGGATATGGTCTGACTCACCCGAGCGATCACGCATATCCAGACTGAGCGAAAGTCCCATTTGCTCAAGTTGCTCTTTGAGCTGTGAACCACCCTGCTCTAGTCGCGCCTTGGTTGAGTCGCTTGCACCTTCAACAATTAAATAAGCTTTACCGTTGCCATCCAAACGCAGATCCAGCTGAATAGCGCCTTGATCCGGAGGAGTGACCTCCATGATCACGCGGCCGCCACCCTCCTTGAGAACACGCATCACCTCAACGTGCAGTGGGCCAGTAGCAAGAGAGGCTTGTTGCGGTTCTAGCTTTAATGTTTGAGAGCTTTGTACCAAACGCAATTCTTGGCTGAAAGGTGAAGTAATGGTCTTTGAACCCATATCAGAAAGTCCCCCACTATTACTACCAGCGGTAGCTTGTGAAAAATCTTTCATCTCTGGCTGTGTCACCTCATTCACGACAAGCTCTGCAACTACAGCCGTCTTCTCATTATTGAGTCCAGCGATTCTGGCGTTATCGATACGCAAGCTTTGCACTGCCGCATCCGCATTCGCAGCAGACTCGTTACGAGCTTCCGCGCGTAAACTATTAGTGGATGGAGTCTGAGTTAAGTTAGCTAGATCATGTGTATCAGTCACTAGTATTCCATCCGCATTCGCTGCATCAGAAACGGATACAGCTTGGCTTGCCGCTACAGGGCCAGATTGAATACCTTGAGGCCTCGCATTAGCCTGAGCGGGTCCTGCTAAATTCAAATTCTGTACTGGTACATCCATATCTTGAATACTGGCTGCAGCAAGCTGACTTGCCTCGGAGGCTTTAGCAGGATTAACCAAGGGATTTTCAGCAGTGAGCGCATTTGCACTCACGAGCAGCGCTTCTGCTTGTGACGTTGGAGTTGCTGCAACTGTAGTCACCACATTAGTCGCTTCATTTTGATCCATCGGTTGGGCGCCCACTACATTAACGCCAGCAATCATTTGAGTGCTGGCCATCTCATCACTGGCTACTGTATTAACCACATTTAATACCCCAGCCGTAGATTCTGTCAATGAATCCGTATTGGTCTGAGCCATATGGATAGTGTCTTGAGGAACATTTTGAGTGAGATTGGCGACGCTAGAATCCGGTGTAAGCACCTTTCCACTTTGATTAATGGCAGTTTGAGCACTGGTTGCGCTGATTGGAGCAGTGATATCCGCAGCACTTTCAGCATGCACTGGAGCGACAATATTTTGGGCCGCTGTGGTTACAGAAGCTTGGGCAGCTGCAAGTGCAGTTGTGGCAGCAGTTGCTGGATCGAGCGCAGCAGCTACTGCAGCATTTGCAGCAGCCAATGACTCAATAGACTGTTTTTCAACATCCCCTTGACCCTCTACCAAAATATCGGTGCCTTGGACTACTGCTGCAATCACAGGGGTGGCCACCTGAGAAATAAGCACTTCCTCAACGGTAATGGTCTGAGCAACATCTAATTGAGTTAATGTCGGACCGCCAGGATTCAACTCACTGAGTGGAGTATCCGTGAATTTTTTGGGTTTATCGGCAATATTTGCAGGCTGATTAGGAGTAACGACGGCATTTACAGGCAAATTTTGCAAATCTTGCGAAGCGTCTAGGGCATTTTGCCTATCCCTGTCTAAAGTAGCGCTATCCTCCCTATTTCCCTCTTTAGCGGCCTGTAATTCTTCAGGAAAGCTTGCAAACGATTGATCTGAATGGCTTTCAGCCTGATCAATCGCATTTAAATTGCTCAAATTTTCAGCAGGACTAGCCTTTAGTAGGCGTACTGGATCAATATTTGCCATTTATGTTTCCCTTTAAGTTAAACATAAAGAAGCATTTTTCATGCCAATCTACTTTTTTATTCGAGAAACAAGGCTATCTTCCCGCACTTTATTTTCTTTTATCTCTTTGCTGAGCTGAAATTCAGCATTTTTACGCTTTATAACCTTCTCAATGGCCTTAACCTTGATTTGGCTGGCTAAGGCATGAGCCTTAGACTGTTCAGTAGCATTTTTCATGCCAATAATCTGCTGTTTTTGCTCATTTACCCCGCTTTCAAGGCGGTTTCGGAATGCATTAGAGTCCTGCAAAAAGGCAACTTGCACGCCTTGTTGAGCAGTTTGGATCATCTGCTCGCCGTATTCTTTAACGTAATCACTCACTTGTTGGCTAAATTGCTCACTCTTTTTGAGCTCAAAATTGAGTTTCTTAAATTGGGCTTGAGCCCGCTCTTCCCGAATTTTGGATATTTTCAAGAAAAGTTTTAAGGCGTCTTTCATCTAGAGGCCTCAGTAATAGAGAGCAGAGCCTCACGAGACTCCTCAAAAGGAATAACCTCGGCCACATCTTGCTGCAAAAAACCTTGAATTGATGGCCAAAGCCGAATGGCACTATCAAAATCGGGGTCAGATCCAGGGGCATAAGCACCCATATTTAATAGATCTCGCCCGCGCATGTAACGACTATAGAGTTGCTTAACCCTTCTTGCGGCCCTTAGGTGATTTTCAGAAACTACCCTAGGCATCACCCGTGAAATAGAGCGCTCTAAATCAATCGCAGGGTAATGCCCGCTGTCAGCCAGCTCTCTAGAGAGAAAAAGGTGACCATCCAACACACCCCTGGCGGTATCTGAAATAGGGTCATTAATATCATCGCCATCCAAGAGTATTGTGTAGAAGGAGGTGAGCGACCCATTTGGGTTTGTGCCATTACCCGCTTTTTCTATTAACTCAGGAAGCTTACTAAATACACTGGGGGTATAGCCTCTCGAAACGGGTGCCTCGCCTAAGCTCAAGCCAATCTCTCTTTGTGCCATCGCAAAGCGAGTTAAGGAATCCACAATTAAGACTACATGCTTGCCTTGATCCCGAAACCAGGCGGCGATTTCTGTACCGTACCAGGCACCTTTTGCCCTGGCTAAGGGAGATGAATCAGCAGGTGCCGCAACAACTACCGCCCTTTTAAGTGCCTCTTCTCCCAAAACATCTTCGCAAAACTCACGTACTTCTCGACCGCGCTCGCCCACTAAGGAAATCACAATCACATCTGCCTTGCAGTTACGTGCGAGCATACCTAAGGTAACGCTCTTACCAACTCCGGATCCTGCAAAAATACCTAAGCGCTGACCGCGCCCGACTGTCAGCATGGCATTGACACAGCGAATACCCGTGTCTAGCGGCTCCTCAATGGAGGATCTGAGTAATGGGTTAATTGGCTTCGGTGTTTTTTTAACGATTTTGATATCACTGCCCGGCTTACCATCCAACGGCCTACCAAAGCCATCTACGACTCTTCCCAGAAGAGAAAAATCAATCGGTAAAGGCTCAACCGAAGCACGTGTCATAAAACCTAAGGCTGTTCTAAATGGGGTATTTGCTGGATACACTAGAGCGCCCGGAGCAATACCATCAATCGCATCAATAGCCATCAAAAAGGTAATGCCTCCATCAAAGCCAATACACTCGGCATCAATTACTCTTTTGGAAATGCCTGAAAAAATACAAGCCCCAGTTCCGATAGCCAATGGCAGCCCTTCAACCTCCAATACAAATCCAGATACTTTTTTGACTCGACCCTCGCGAATGGAGCGCGGCGCCTCTTCTAGAAAATCACGGGCATGATTAATGTTGACGAGAACCTGTTCGGGGTTCAAGGTAGTCACCTAACAAATACCTTAAGCGATGTCACCGGGCGATGAGAGGCCTAGCGCGGATCGAACCAGCGCTCTTCGGGCTTCATAACCAACATCAATTCTTGCGCCTGAAATTTCAACATAGGCATGACCAGATGGAACATCAGAATCAATTAATACGCTACAAGGGAACGGTAAGCTTGAGTCACCAACAAAGCGATTCCAAGTCTCCACCTCTTCCTGACGAATGCGCAGAAATACATTCTCACCAGGAAGGGGTAAGCGCATTAATGCTTCTTGGATTGCGGCAACAAAGGGGCCTCGCTCCAGAGAGTCTGCGCCACTAATGCGCAGAGCGACTTCGTAAGCAAATTCATTGAGGGATTCCGAGATGGCATCTGGCATACCTTGCAGCGAAGCTAGCAGTTCCTGCAAGGCGGTATACAGTGCATCGATTCTTTCTTTGGCATCGTCATATGCCTGTTGATAGCCAGCCTGTGCGCCAGCATTAGTACCAGCGGCAAGACCTTCTTCCTGACCTTTTGCATAACCCGAGGGATAGCCCTCAGCAAAGCCGGCATCATAAGCATCTTGTCGAATTTTTGCCAACTCTTCCTCGGCAATCGCTGGCTGCACTTGAGTTTGCGGGCTCTCAACTTCTGACCTTACTGCGGGCGACTCCGGTATCGCAACCAATGACGCAGGTAGATCAAATGATGGAGGAACCCATTTAATAATCATGTGCCTTGCTTAGATCAAGTCGTCTTTTTGAGCAGATCTTAAATAGATCTTGCCTTCACCAGCCAGCTTGCGGGCCAACTGAATGATCTCGCGCTGGTTTTCTTGTACCTCAGAAACACGTACTGGAGGCAATGTATCCAACTCATCACGAATGCGTTCTGCAGAACGACGAGTGAGATTACTAAAAATCTTATCCCGTAATTTGGGGCTAGCGCCCTTAAGCGCCAAAATGAGAATGTTTTGGGGAACCTCAAGCAATAGAGTCTCAAGAGAACTATCTTCAACAGTAAGAAAATCCTCAAACACAAACATCTTCTCAACAATTAAATCTGCCAACTCAGGGTCATACTCTCGAATGCTGCTCACAGCGCTTTCATTTTTCTGAATATCCATCAAATTCAGAATCTCCGCTACCGGACTAATGCCACCCACACCAGAAACACCCTTTTCGGCTACCTTACCAACCACCTGCATCATGGCGTCGTTCAGTACGCGCATTGCATCAGGATCCACTTTATCTAACAAAGCAATGCGCAGCATTAATTCATTGCGCTTATCTTCTGGGAAAAGCTCCATCAAGGCAGAGGTTTGCTCTGGCTTTAAGAAGGTGGCTAAGCTAGCAACAATTTGCGGATGCTCATTCTTGACGATCGAATACAGCTCATCATTGCTGAAGGAGGCGAAGGCTTCTAGCCCATGAAGTCGAGGTGGCTCACCATCGCCGAGCAGCTTGATTGTTTCCGCAAGAATATCTTTGCCGCCAATAGAGGCATGAGAAGTCGTGATGTATCTAAACTCTTCTAGTACCGCAACCACAGTTTCTTTTTCCAAGAATTGCATGGTTGCCATACGCGAAGAAATTCTTTGAACATCTTCTGGCGTTAGTTCACGCAACACTTCCGCAGAAATATCTGGTCCAACCATTAAAAGAATGAGGGCAACTTTAAATGCATTATCAATTTCTTCAAGACCCTCAACTGGATCTTTAATTCCCAGTTGCATTGCCTCACTCAAACGCATAGTGCCTTGGGAGTCAACCTGCTGATGCAATTTATATTTATCAATGGACATAATTAGATAAATCCTTCAGGTTTTACACCGTTAGGCTGAAAACCAGAGTCGGCGGAATTCTCATCCTTTTTAGGCGCGCGCCAATTTTTCAAAAGAGTACCAATCACCTGAGGATTATTCTTGACATACTCAATCGTGTAGGCTGAAAGCTCTTCGTAGTCTTTTTCAAGCTTAGCAATACGTTCTTTTTCTTGCTCCACTTTTATACGCTCCAACTCTGCAGCTTCTCTCGCTGCGACAATGGCTGGATCCTCAAGCTCAGGCTCGGGCTCAGGTTCAGGTTCAGGTAATCTTTCAAATATAGGCTCAACGACTGGCGGCTCCTCAGGCAGGAATAAATTTCTGACTGCGCGATAAACTAATAACAGGGCTAACAAAGCTAGGCCATACTTCAGCAGCTCCTTGCCTAGCTCGATCATTTCTGGCTGGCGGTAGAAAGGAAGTACCTCGACAGTTTCAGTAGCAAAAGGAATATTGGCAACACTGACCGTGTCTCCACGCTTCTCGCTGTAGCCAACAGCATCGCGAACAATACTTGTAATTTGCTGAAGCTCTTCCGGTGAATAGGGTGCAGCTGGGGTCTCTACTGCGCCATCCCTCATGATTGCTGGTTTGTAGTTCACCACAACCGCGGCTGAGATGCGTTTAACCTGACCTTTATTTGCCTTCAGAACTTCAATAGCGCGATCAACTTCATAGTTAATGGTGCTATCTCTACGCTCTGAATTCTCGCCGCCAGCAGCACTAGGTGAATTCAGTTGGCGCGCCTCATTATCCGCAGCTAATGGCCCAGTTAAAGGAGCAGTTGGCTGAGGTGGAGGTTGATTCGTTAATGCTCCAGGTGCAGCGCCTTTAGTGCCAGCGGGTTGACCTGAAGATTCTGAATTTTGCTGGCTGCGAACACTAGCAGCATTTGGCGCAGAATTTTTACCAAAAGTTTCTTCTGTACGGGTGCGCTCATCGAAATTCATATCGACAGTCACTTGGGCGCGCACACTATCTTTACCTGCAATCGGATCCATCAGAATAGATACGCGTTTTGCCAATGCATTCTCTAATTCAGCAACATACTTCAGTTGTGAAGAGTCAAGACTGTCCATGCGCTGGGCGCTTTGCGACAGCAAAATACCTTCTTGATCTACTACCGTCACTTGCGATGGTGACAGCTTTGGAATGGAAGATCCAACCAAGTGCTGAATGGCAATCACCTGCTGGGGCTCCAGGAAGCGGCCAGGGTACATTTGCAACACTACCGATGCAGTTGGTTTTTCTTGGTCTCTAACAAAAGCTGTCTGCTTGGGCACCGCCAGGTGAACTCGAGCAGACTTAATCTGCGCAATAGAACCGATGCTTCTTGCGAGCTCACCCTCCAAGGCGCGCTGATAATTGACTTGCTCAACAAATTGACTGGTACCAAGTTTTTGATTTTCAAGAACCTCAAAACCAACATAACCCGACTTCGGTAAACCTTGACCTGCTAATTTCAAGCGGGTTTCATAAACCAATTTTTCCGGTACCAAAATGGCGCCGCCACCTGGAGTAAATTGATATGGAACATTCATTTGCGTCAACGACGCGATGATCTGGGATCCGTCTGCCTCGTTGATGTTGGAGAACAGAACCTTGTAATCGCTCTTACTTCCAGAAACAGAAAGGACTACCAACATGGCAACTAAAAAAATGCCGGCTGCAGCTAAACCAATTTTTTGCTTAAATTCAAGTTTTTCAAGACGACTCAAGGCTAGTTCCCAGGGGGTCTTAGGGCGCTCTTGAGAGAGACCAATATCTGCGGCTCCAGAGCTCGCAGAGCTCAGATTGACTGATGCTGCACCGCTATCTGGATTGATCGATTTTGGTTCGTCGTTTTCAGCCAATTATTAGCTTTCCTATTTCTAAGTATTAATATTTTTTATAGAAAATTTATCAAAATCATAAAAATTATAAAAAAGTATATATGAATGCGTTAGCTTATTGAAAATACTTAGGTTTTTTCCAATATGATCAGCAAATGACTAAAGCAAGCGATAGCCAAAATACAGTAGCCTCACAAGATCTGGGGGAGGCTTTTGGGCTCTTTTTGGAAGCCTCTAAGGCATTGGAGGCCCAACAAGCTATTCTTCAAGGCCAAATTGATCGGCTGAGTCAGGAGCTCGTAGTGGCTAATAGCCGCTTATCCAGCCTCTTAAATTCTCTCCCTGCTGGAGTAATTCTCTTTGAAAATCATATAGTTATAGACTTTAATCCGGCAGCCTTGCGTTTTATTCCGCGCCTTCAAAAAGACCTTGAATGGAAGATTCCACCTACGTGGAAAAATCTCAATTCAATCCGGTCTGATGAGTACCTCGTTACGGTAGACGGTGAAGAACGCTTTTTGCAGGTTCAGGAAATGAAGAGTGGCCTCAGAAGCATGTTGCAAATTCAAGACGTGACCTCGACGATTGCCTCTAGAATCGGTAAAGAACGTAGTGATCGCCTGGCCTCGATGGGTAAAATGACTGCTGGTATTGCCCATCAACTTCGTACCCCGCTCTCAACCGCTCTGCTGTACGCCTCCCATTTAAGCGACCCTGCACTGGAGGATTCTCAAAAGCAACTATTTGCCACACGCCTCAAAACCCAACTAATGAACCTAGAGAAATTGGTGGGCAATATGCTGATGTTTATTCGGCAACGCCCTGCCCAAACCAGCTCAGCCCCTATCAACCAACTATTGGATGAGGCCTGTCAAACAGTCCAGGTTCTGTGTGATGAACGGCAAATTCAATTGATCCAACATTTCGATACGGATCAGGTGATGGTCAGCGTTGAGAAGCAATCGATGATTGCTGCTATCGTGGCTATTCTTGAAAACGCGATGCAAGTGACTCAATCTGGGCAATGTATTGAGATCCGAGCCAGCCACAAAGGAGGTCGTCTCGAAATCACAATTGATGATCAAGGCCCGGGTATTGCTCCCGATATGATGGATACACTCTTTGAGCCCTTCTCCACCAGTCGCATTACCGGGACCGGCTTGGGCTTATCAATCGCCAGAAGTGCAATTGACAGTCATCGCGGAGAAATCCTGGTAAGCAATCGTGATGGTGGTGGGGCGCGCTTCACTATCCTCCTTCCCTGTCTGGCTGAGCTCTAGAATATGTCTATGAATAATCCACCCGTTCTAATTGTTGAAGATGATGACGATCTGCGCGAGGCAATTGAAGTCACTCTGTCTCTCAAGGGAATTGACTGCAAAATCTATGACCGCGCTGAGCTTGCTCTTCCGCAAATTACCCCCAATTACCCTGATATCCTCATCACCGACTTTCGCCTTCCGGGTATGAATGGCATTGAGTTACTGACAGAGGCTCGGCGGCGCTCTCCTGACTTACCAGTAGTAGTGATGACCGCCTATGCTGATGCTAAGTTGGCTGTTGAGGCATTGCGCGCCGGAGCTCGTGACTTTTTAATTAAACCGTTTATGCCTGAGCAGTTAGTTGAGGTCATCGGGCGATATCAGCGAGAGAGCCATCCAGTCCAAGGTAAAAAATCCAGTAGTAGCCAGGAAATTATTGCCGTTGATCCGGCAACTCTTGCCGTGATGGCCCGCTGTGAACGGGTTGGAAAGACCGATACCACTGCGCTTTTGACCGGTGAGTCAGGAGTTGGAAAAGATATTTTTGCTCGCCAAATCCATCAACTTTCCAAGCGAGCAGGAAAGCCTTATGTAGCTATTAACTGCGCCGCCATTCCAGATACCCTCCTCGAATCGATCCTCTTTGGCCATGAAAAAGGGGCTTTTACAGGTGCTAGCAAGTCCCAGCCAGGTAAATTTGAGCAAGCCCATCAGGGCACCCTGTTTCTGGATGAAATCGGTGAAATGCCCCTAGAACTCCAGGCTAAGCTACTCAGAGTCTTACAGGATCACGTCGTGGAGAGGCTGGGAAGCCACGAGTCAATTGCTTGCGATGTACGCATCATCGCCGCCACCAATAAGGACTTGCAGGCCAGAGTGGCTGAAGGAAAGTTCCGCGAGGACCTGTATTTCCGCTTGGCGGTCTTCCCTATTCGCATTCCAAGCCTCAAAGAGCGCCCCAAGGATATTTTACCTCTTGCGGAGGCTTTTTTACGTCGTTATGGCTCCACTATGGGTCGTCCAGATGCCAAACTGAGCCCACAAACTGAAGCTACATTAAAGGCGCATGATTGGCCCGGAAATATTCGAGAGCTCGAAAATGGCATCCAACGAGCCCTCCTTTTGAGTGATGATCTGTTAATTGAGCCTCACCATGTTGAGATTGAGTCTCGATCTGGCACAAGAATTGCTTTAAATCAAACAGATAGCTCTTTATCCAGCCTAACAGCAGATGGAGTGCAGTCAGATATCAGCAGCTTAGAAAGGGAGCATATCTTGCGAGTACTTAGCCAAGTTAAGGGCAATCGCAAGGAAGCTATTTCGATTTTGGGGATCTCTGAACGGGCACTGCGTTACAAGCTCAAGGCCTATAAAGAGGCTGGCTATGAATTTGATTGAAATTAACCTAGAATATTGACATGAGTATTGAGAAGATGAACGCCGCATTAGCGCAGATTCAGGCGCTACAAAAAGCCAATGGTTTACAGGCTGGCGCTAGCATTGGCGATACCTCTGCTCCTGATGGCATTGATTTCAAGACCATTCTGAAAAACGCTATCAACGATGTAAGTAATGCGCAAAACAATGCGCAAGCAAAAGTTCAAGCCTTTTCTACAGGCGACTCTTCGATGAGTCTTGAAGAAGTGATGGTTTCTTTGCAAAAAGCCAACATTTCTTTTCAAGGCATGATGGCAGTCCGCAATCGCCTAATCGATGCCTACAAAGACGTTACCAACCTCCAGGTTTAATTCTCGCCCGCTTTAGTTTCGATCTTGCCATCAATTTGATGTGCCCAGGCTATGACTTCAGCAACGGCTGCATACAATTCCGGCGGTACTAAATCATTTAAACGTAGTTGCATGAGGAACTCAACTAAGTCCGGCTCTACCCGTGTTGGAATTCCCATCTCTGTTGCCTTATCCAAAATGGCTTGGGCTAGGTAGCCTTCACCCTGCCCCACCACACGAGGCGCAATCGCACTTTTCTCATAAGCTAGTGCAACGGCTTTGAGCTGACGTGGGTTGGCACGATCACTCATCTAGAAATCGCTTTTCTGCTGAACTCGACTTCGCCATTTGATAACGCACATCAAACGGGACATGCTCTTTTAAGCGTGTCTCAAGCTCACCGCGCTCAGACATAAAATCTCCCTTAAACGCCTCTGGTGGCTCGATCGTCAAATTGATCCACTCCTGAAACTGCACACCAACTACTTTGAATGTTCCGGATTGGGGAAGCGTCATTTCCATGGTGATCTTGCTACCACGTAGCATTTGACCCTCATGATTGGGATCCTTCTCCCAAATATCTTCCCGCTTAATACTGCCTTTCAGTCCTGGCAAAAATTCGCCCTGCCAATTCAGAATGCCGTGCATCAACAGTCTGGCCGTTTCCTTGGGGTAAGGTGAATCGCCGGATATGGACTGCATCAAATCTTTTACCTGCTGAATCAATTCTTGATTTTTATCATCGATAGAACCTTGACCCAAGCGTGGCCCCAGCAATGCAGCCAAAGTTTGCGCAGCAAACATGGGTGAGCGCGCTAGATTCTGATAAATTGTTTGTAGATTTTGCTGCAAGGGATTATCAGAGGGTGCTGATTTTTTAGATGTCACGCCCTCTGGCCATTGGGTTACCAAGCTGGCAGGATTATTGGGATCATCTACAGTGATTAATAGTTTTGCCAAATCGGGAGACAGTGGATTTTGACTAATCTGCTGGGCTAATTGAGCGGGATTCATGCCAGGCTGAGTTGCTAACATTCCAGCACCTGAATGTGCAACTAAACCAGGATTCGCAAGAGAATAGCGCGCTGTTGCAGAGCCATCAGATTGACTAGTGGCGAGAGCGAAATTCACAGCAGCTTTTGGATCAGGGATGACTTGGTCATTTAAGGCAACTGCAGCGACCTTTTGTATTTGATCAATACGCAGTTTATTAGCTGGTACCCCAGTGCTATCAGGAATCGAGCTAGGATTAATTGGGATAACCATGATTGACTCCTAAGCTCATGAACTTAGCAAAGCGCTAAGTTCATGTTCGCAAACCTTAGGCTACTTTGCCAAGGGGCACAACAGCATCTCTCCAAGATTCATAAATGGGGAGCAATACATCATTGACTTCACGCACCATCTTTGGATCTTTATGAATCTTTGCCTTTAGTAAATGGCGAATAGACCAGTCATAGAGGCTTGCTAAATTAGAGGCGATCTCACCGCCACGCTCCACATCTAGTGCAGGCACTAGACCAATTGTGAAAATATCAATCGCCTTATCAAAAGGAACTTGTGCATCCTCTTTGCGCAGAAGGTCTTGCTCGGCAGCATTGAGGTGATCAAACAACTTTTCAAATACCAAAAGAATGAGATCTGCCGGCTCAGAAATTCCTACTGATGTATGGGCGCTAATCGTTTGATACGATTGCATGGCTCGATTATTTAGCATAGTTAATTCTTCGGATTATTCAGGGCAGTAAAAGTCGGGGTTAAAGAGCTGTTCAAGGCTTGTAATCGATATAAGAGTGCATCTAATGAAGCGTACTGGGCTTGATACCTTGCCATCTTCTCGGCTTTACGGGTTTGCAGATCACTAATTCTATTTTGTAATATCAGCCTCTGATCTTCGAAGGCGGAAATAAAGGAATCCATCTTGCCGCCGAATGTCATTGCGTCATTCACAATAGATCTAGTTGGACTCACAGAGCCATTAGCAATTTGATCTAATGCGCCATGATTGACTGCAGACTCATAGATTGCATCATCAAATAACAAGGTGCCATCAAGCTGCAGCTCTAAACCGAGACTAGTGAAGCTAATGGCATTACCAGTGGTATCCGTTAATGGTGAATTGGAGCGTGTTAATGGAGACATAAAAGAAACGGAGATGGAATCAACCAATGATCTCAAATCCATGTATCCATACAAAGAGCCACGCTTTGTAGTGTCGGCATTAAATTTACTGAACTCAGTGTAAGAAGCCATTAAATCGTTATAAGCCTGACCAAGATTCGTTAACAGTGTTTTTGCCTTATCGCCGTTAGCAGATGCTACAGAAACTGTTGTGCTGCCCTCACCCTGAAGCTGCAGTCGCACACCAGGTAAAGCCTCATCTACGATATTCGATGCCCTAGTAAATGTCTGGCCATTAATAGTAAATACAGCATTAGTACCAACTTGCGCAGTTCCAATTAATGTAGCCCGCGCAGGGGCAGAACTATTATTGAGCTCTACCTGACTTGCAGCACCTCCGGTAATAGAGCTTAAGCTTAAGGCTGACTGAGTCCCAGTATTGACAATAGCTGCTCTGACCTTTGAGGCGGATGAACTTTGATTGATTGCATCGCGTAATGCCTCAAGAGAATTAATGCCTGAACCACTGGCTGCACTTAAGGCAAAGGTTTGTAAAATGCCATCCGAAGCTTTTAATGTGATACTGCCAGCCACTGAAAAATTCACTGCATAAGTTGCTGTGGACGTTTTAGCAAGCTGCTGGACATTAACGTTGAATACCCCAGGACTCACTGCAGCAGAATTAGAGATCGATGCACTAACGAGGGCTACATTACCACTTGCTACTGACTTACTGATGTAGCTAACGGGATCCGTAAAATCTTGTAAGGCGCCCTGAAAGAGCGACAACTTTTCTTTAATGATTGCTAAATCACGAATGGAATTGTCCTGGCTAGTAACCTTGACATTCAATCGATCAATTGGCGCCTGCTCAATACTGTCGAGTTTAGAAACCAGCCCTGCAACATCAATCACCGAGCCCTTGCCGACCCCAGAGGTGGATGTGGTGCTAGCTGATGTAGCACTGGAAGTTGAATTAATAGCCATGATGTTTTATTTCGGTCTGAGATCAGTCAAGGCCAAAAAATATGGCAATAGTGATTAGACAGCGTGGTCTACGAACAAGCCTTGCAGACTTTGCATGTTGTGCGCAATCTTAATCGCAGCATCAGATGGCAGGCTCATGACCTGGTTACCGTTACTGTCCGTAACGCGAATGATGTGATAGCCCGTTACAGAGTCTACGGAAATACTTAAATTGGAACCTTGCGACTGAATGAACTCCTGAATCGCATTAGCAGCAGCTTGTACAACCTTTTCGATTGGCTGGGCGTTCTCGCGAACACTGGCAGCAGACACTCCAGAAGTATCCATGGCAATCACTGAAGGCTTACGACTTGGCAACTCAGGCGCTGCTTGAGCAGTCACCTGTGGTTTTGGTTGCTGTTCAGGAGCAGCAGCTTTCATAGCAGAGGCATCGACCCCTACTGGCTTTGGAATGTTAGTTTGTGTAATAGTATTCATGTGTCACCTACTAAGTGAATGTATTAGCCACAAGGCTAATACATACGTCATTAGTTTGCAAGCATATTTTTCGCTTACTTCAACAAAGTCAAAATGACGTTAGGCATCTGATTTGCTTGAGCTAGCATGGAGGTAGCTGCTTGTTGCAAGATCTGAGTACGGGTCAAATTGGAAGTTTCTGCTGCGTAATCTGTATCTACGATGCGGCTAATCCCATCAGCTAAGTTATTAGACAAAGTCTGCATGTTATCGATTGCATACTCGAGGGAGTTAATAGCTGCGCCGAGTGTGCCGCGGTTGGTGGCGTTATCTGCTATTAGCCCCTCCATAGTAGAAACTGATGCTATAGATGAGCTTGATGTGTACAGGCCCGCACCAGAGACGATGTCTGGGTTTACTACGGTGAGACTTGGAGAGGATGAACCTGCACCAGTATCCACATTGATACCACTAGTTCCAAATACAGCAGGGGCACCAGCGCCAGCTTGAAGTTTAGTTCTAGCTGCAATATTGGCAATTTCCAGCTCCAGCGCTTCCATTTCTGAAGCAATTGAAGCTTTTTGAGATGTATTGAGTGTAGGATCTTGAAACTGGGTCGACAGCGTTAATCCTCTTTGCAAGATCTTGCCAACGACGTCTAGTGCGCCTTCAGAAACCTGGGCAAATGAAATCGCATTCTGTGCATTACGGATATTTTGATCAACAATGTTCTTAGTGCCACGAACAGACTCAGCAATACCGTAACCAGCTGCATCATCTTTTGCGCTGTTGATACGGGTACCTGAAGACAAGCGTTGTACAGACTCAGACAAGCTAGCTTGCGCTGTGCTGAGATTCTTTTGGGCATACAAGGATGCCATATTTGTACTAAGGATTGCAGCCATTTCGGTTTCTCCTGGAATTCTTTAATTAGTTTTTATTACTTGAGCAAAGTCAAAATAACGTTAGGCATCTGATTTGCTTGAGCTAGCATGGAAGTAGCTGCTTGTTGCAAGATCTGAGTACGGGTCAAATTGGAAGTTTCTGCTGCGTAATCTGTATCTACGATGCGGCTAATCCCATCAGCTAAGTTATTAGACAAAGTCTGCATGTTATCGATTGCATACTCGAGGGAGTTAATAGCTGCGCCGAGTGTGCCGCGGTTGGTGGCGTTATCTGCAATTAAAGTTTGCAACATCGTAACTTGGGTTGTAGTTGAATTTGAGCCGTCATTTAACTTGATAGCTGTAACGGTAGCATTGAAGCCGCTAGAAGCAGCCAAGTCGACCATCTTTGCCGTGATTCGTGTTGCTGTACTACTGCCAGTTTCAACATCCAGATTTCGGGATAGGGACTTTACTGGGGTAGCGGCACTATTAAATGGTACGTTGTTAGTTAAAGTGGTGCTGCCAAAAACAGATTCTTCACCAGTGCCACCCTGAAATTTAGTGCGTACCGCGATATTGTTAATTTCCTTACCAAGGGCAGCAAGCTCATCACCAATAGCGGTTAATTGAACTTTATTCAATGAAGCATCCATTGCTTGAGTTGTTAACGTTAAAGATCTCTGCAAGATCTTACCAACAACATCCAATGCACCTTCAGCTGTTTGCGCCCAGGAGATACCGTCTTTTGCATTGCGGATATTTTGATCAACAATGTTCTTAGTGCCACGAACAGACTCAGCAATACCGTAACCAGCTGCATCATCTTTTGCGCTGTTGATACGGGTACCTGAAGACAAGC
>JBIISV010000057.1:0-11168 GCA_044340835.1 Polynucleobacter sp. | reverse complement strand
GTGTCTAGGCGTTGATTATCGTGAAGGTTTCTTTAAAAATCGGTATATCGGAAGAACCTTCATCATGCCAGGTCAGGCGGTTCGCAAGAAATCAGTTCGCCAGAAACTCAATGCGATGCGAATTGAGTTCAAGGATAAAACTGTATTAATTGTAGATGACTCCATAGTGCGTGGCACCACCTCATTTGAGATTGTGCAGATGGCCCGTGAGTCTGGTGCTAAGAAAGTTATTTTTGCCTCAGCTGCACCACCCGTGCGCTTTCCTAATGTCTATGGTATTGATATGCCAACACGTAGTGAATTGGTTGCTTATGGGCGCACTGACGAAGAGATCAATAAGATGATTGGTGCTGATCAATTAATCTATCAGAGCGTTGAGGATATGAAGCAGGCTGTGAAGGATATCAATCCGAATATCCAGCACTTTGAAGCCTCTTGTTTTGATGGTCACTATATTACGGGTGATATCAACGATTCATATCTGGACGCCTTAGAGGCTGCTCGCAATACTTCAGAAGCTAAGGCTGATCGCCAGCGTGATTCAAGTGATTTTGCCCGTTCTCAACTGCACCTCCATTTAGCTACCGAAGACTAAAAACAACGATCATGTTCCTTTGGCACCGCTGTCTGAGGAAAATTGTTGATTCGGTGTCAAAATAGCACTATGAAGAGCAAAACTATCCGTAAAAAACCTGATTTTTCAAAGCTTGCACTTGAAACCCTAGCGGTTCGAGCGGGCACTCGTCGGACTGCAGAATATCAAGAGCATTCCGAGGCAATATTTCTGACATCCAGCTTTTGTTTTGATAGCGCAGAACTCGCGGCGGATGGCTTTGCTCATGCCGATCAGGGCTTTATTTATTCCCGTTTTACCAATCCAACAGTTAGCATGTTTCAGGATCGACTTGCTGCCTTAGAAGGCGGTGAGGCTTGTATTGCGACTTCTTCTGGTATGGCTGCTATTTTGACGATGGCCATGTCTCATCTTCAGGCGGGCGATCATGTAGTTTGCTCTCGATCTGTATTTGGTGCCACTATCCAATTGTTTAGCAATATCCTTGGGCGCTTTGGGATTGCCACCACCTATGTGGATTTAGCAGATACCAAGGCTTGGCAAGATGCCATCCAAGAAAACACCAAGCTATTTTATTTGGAAACGCCTTCTAATCCCTTAACTGAGATTGCTGACATTAAAGCGATCTCCAAGATCGCCCATAAAGCAAATGCACTCTTTGCAGTGGATAACTGTTTTTGTACACCAGCATTGCAAAAACCCCTTGAATTAGGTGCTGATGTAGTGATTCATTCAGCTACAAAATATCTTGATGGCCAAGGTCGTGCAGTCGGTGGCGCAATTGTGGGTAGTAAAGATTTCATCATTGGCAAAGTGTTTCCTTATGTGAGAACTGCTGGCCCAACTCTGTCAGCATTCAACGCCTGGATATTTCTGAAGGGTTTGGAGACTCTCGAGCTACGCATGAAGCAGCAGAGTCAGAATGCTTTAGAAATTGCCCAATGGCTAGAAAAGCAAGTTGGCGTTGAATGTGTTTATCACCCTGGATTAAAGTCTCATCCACAGCATGCCTTGGCTAAGCGCCAACAAAAAGCGGGTGGTGCCATTCTTTCGTTTACGCTCAAGGGCGGAAAGAAGGCTGCCTTCAAGTTGATTAATCAAACAAAGCTTTGCTCGATTACTGCAAATTTGGGGGATACGCGTACGACCATTACCCATCCAGCAACAACTACCCATTGCAGGGTAAGCCCAGAGGCTCGCAAGGCTGCAGGCATAACTGATGGACTTGTTCGAATTGCTGTCGGCCTTGAAAATGTAATTGACTTGAAAAATGATCTGATAGGTGGACTCAAGAAGTAAATGGGTTTTAGAGATGCTACTCATTTTTGGAACGCGCGTTTTGACCAGGAAGAGTTCATCTTCGGCAAAGAGCCAAATGATTATTTGGTTGAGCAGTCTACGAAATATTTAAAGTCAAAAAATTCTGTTCTTAGTATTGCGGATGGAGAAGGGCGTAATGGAGTCTGGCTTGCAAAACAGGGCATGCATGTTACTGCTTTTGATATTTCTGAGCTTGCCGTAACAAAAGCCAAGCAGCTTGCCAAAGATAATCAAGTTCAGATCCAATATCGCCTTTGTGATATCGATAGCTTTGACTGGCGGGCCAATCAATACGATGCTGTAATCGCTATCTTTATTCAGTTTGCTAATCCGGCAATGCGAGCTAGAATTTTCAATCAAATACAGCTTGCTCTAAAATCAGGCGGGCTGTTGATTTTGCAAGGCTACACCGCGAAACAATTGGAATACAAAACTGGTGGACCATCTCTCATTGAACATCTATATACAGAAGAAATGATTCGAGACCTTGCTAAAGAGTTGGAGATTCTTGATTTACGATGTTATGAACAGGAGATCTTTGAAGGAGTGAAGCATGATGGCATGTCAGCACTACTTGGTTTGACTGCACGCAAGCATTAATCTTAGTTAAAGTGTTTCACGGAATCTTCTAGGATCGTTAATAGATCTCAGTGGCATGATATGAATTTGATTCCCATCGAATTCAAGATATATTTGACCTCCTATGCTCATTTGGAGTCGCTTTACCTCTGCAGAAGAAGCCTCCCATTCAACCCTATTTTCACTGGCTTCAATTCGGAACTGAATGACCGCAATTTGCCCTAAACTGCTCATCTTTTCGACTATAGCGCTAACGCTGCTACTAGATTGATTTCTATGAACACTTAAACCGCTCTGTGGAACTACCCATGCAACTCGTGACTTTGGAGGAATCTTTCCCTTGTCGGCAACCGCAAAAATATGTTTGCAGCCATCCCAACTCAGCCTACCAGAGTCAAATATTCCATGAAACATATTACTGATTCCGACCAATTGAGCAACGCGGGAATTTCGTGGCTTTTGAAAAAGAGTTTGTGGTGTGGCTGTTTGCAAAGCTATACCCTGATCAATCACCGTAATTCGATCAGCCAGCAAGTCTGCCTCCCTTAAGTCATGAGTTACCAATAAAATAGGGATATTTAAACCTTTGCGTAAGTCTGCTAGGGTTTTATACAAGCTTTGTCGTGTTGGAGTATCAATTGCAGAAAAGGGCTCATCTAACAAGAGAATCTTTGGCTGCCTGGCTAAGGCCCTAGCAAGCGCTACACGTTGTTGTTGTCCACCAGATAATTGATGTGGCATACGTTCTGCTAGCTGGCTAATGCCCATTTTATCCAACCACTCACCAGCAATTATTTTTCGTTCGGTTTGATTAAGTCCAGAATTTTGTAGGGGAATGCAAACATTCTCTATAGCGTTTAGATGTGGAAACAGAGCGTATTGCTGAAACAGAAATCCGCAGGATCGTTGTGCTGCGGAAAGAGAGCTCCTAACGCTACCAAACTCATTTCCCTCATACCAGATCTCTGAATCACACTCAATTTTTCCAGAGCTAGGCTGTCTAAGGCCCGCAATAGTTCTGAGTAGGGTTGTTTTGCCGCTTCCCGAAGGACCCACTAGAGCGTGTAGCTCGCCAGAGGCGCATTCCAAATGAATTTGAATAGGCATCGGTAGGTTTTGGGATAGTTGAACTTTCAGCATTGATTTCTCCCTCCATTTGAGCGAGAGGGGTTTTGTCCAAAGACTCCGTAGGAGATCCCGATGGCGACTAAAGAGATTACCAGCAAGAGTAAGGCGAGCATTCCTGCGCCAGCAGTATCAAAGCTTTGTACTTTGTCGTAGATTGCTATGGAGACGGTCTTTGTTTCGCCGGGTATAGCTCCACCAACCATCAGTACCACACCGAACTCACCAAGGGTATGGGCGAAGGTCATTACACCTGCACTAATAATCCCGCGCCAAGCTAGCGGTAACTCGATCAGCCTGAATAATTGCCAATTACTTAAGCCGCTCACTTGGGCCGCTTCTCGAATCTCTGGATTAATGGCTTCAAATGCCCTTTGGATAGGCAAAATTGCAAATGGGAGATTCACGATCAAAGAGGCAAGCAATATTCCGGAGAATGAAAAAACTAGAGGCGTACCGAAAAAGCTCTTACCCCCAAAACCCACTAAAAAGTAGTATCCGAGAACGGTGGGGGGTAAAACTAGAGGAAGTGCTAATGCAGCCTCTATCCATGGACGGCTTTTATTTAAGCGCAATAGCTTATGGGCGACCCAAATACCAAATGGCAATATCAAGACCATGGTCCAAAAAGCCAGTTTTAGGGAGAGCAGAATTGCATCAATATCCATTTTTTTGATTGTATTGCTTTGCGAACTAGGGTATCCCACTATATAAGTCTTCGAAACTTAGGTGTGTAATATATGCACGTATACGTATATATTGTTAAAACAGTGAATATCAAAGCTAAAGTCAATAAAGCAACAAAAGATCTTTCTCCTAGAGAGATGGAGAAGGTGTTTACTCGTGTTGCGGAATATTTCAGCGTTCTATCTGAGCCATCACGCCTGCGCATCATGTATGCGGTTTGTAGTGGTGAAAAATCTGTTTCTGAAGTTGTTGAGTTATGCGGCTCTAGTCAGGCAAATGTCTCACGTCATTTAGCTGCTTTACATAAGTCCGGAATCTTGATGAGACGCAAAGAAGGAATCGCAGTTTTTTACTCAATTGCTGACAACGCAACCGTAGAAATGTGCCAAACAGTCTGCGCCAAGATTGCCGAGAGTTTGCATTAGTTTATTTGAAGTATTAATTAAAAAGTAGATATCACATGACTAACAAACACATTGAGGTAAGCGCGGAAGACATCAGCGCTATCGAAAAGCCTAGTCATCAGGCACGCTTGGTGAAGGCGCCTGAGCACTTTATTTCGCAAGAGATGATTGCTGATATTAACACCAATGGATTTAATGAAGATCGTCGTGGCTTCTTGCGCAAAGGCTTCATATCAGCTCTTGGCGGCGCTACTGCTGGCCTTGCAGCGCCACTAGTGATGGCTGCTGGTGAGGGTGATCCTGCCATTATGGAAAAGCAGGAGTGGCAAACTACTCTTGGAAAAAACGTCGCAACAATGCCTTATGGTTTGCCTTCTATTTATGAAGCCAATCTCATTCGTCGTGAGTCGCCCGGACTTACGCGCGTCTCTGCTGCATCGGTAGCCTTTACTCCCCTCCAGGGCTTGTTCGGAACAATCACACCAAACGGCTTACATTTCGAGCGTCATCATCAGGGTTGGTACAACATTAATCCCGATACCCATCGATTAATGGTTAATGGTTTGGTGAAGAGCCCGCGTGTTTTTACGATGAACGATTTAATGCGTTTACCGTCCGTTTCACGTACGCACTTTATTGAGTGTGGAGCTAATACTGGATTGGAGTGGGGTAACGTAGCTGTCCCTACAGTTCAATATACACATGGCATGCTCTCTTGTTGCGAGTTTACCGGCGTTCCCTTAAAGATATTGCTTGAAGAATGTGGTGCCGATCTCAAAAAAGGGAAGTTCATGCTAGCTGAAGGTGGTGATGGCTCAGGTATGACTCGCACCATTAATCTGGAGAGTTGCTTAAATGACACCATCGTCGCTTGGGGTATGAATGGTGAAATGCTGCGTCCTGAAAATGGCTTTCCATTACGCCTAGTTGTTCCAGGTGTTCAGGGAGTTAGTTGGGTGAAATGGTTGCGCCGTCTAGAGGTGGGTGATATGCCTTGGAATTCAAAAGATGAAGCGATTCACTATATCGATCTCATACCTAGCGGTGAGCATCGTCAATATACCTCAATACAGGAGTGCAAATCTGTCATTACTACTCCATCCGGAGGTCAACAGTTGTTAGATAAAGGCTTCTATAACGTCAGCGGTTTGGCTTGGTCAGGTCGTGGGAAAGTGAGGCGTGTTGATGTCTCATTCGATGGAGGTAATAACTGGCGTACAGCTCGTCTTGAAACACCTGTTCTGACAAAGTCGCTTACTCGCTTCAATATTGATTGGGTTTGGGATGGCTCGCCAACGATTATGCAATCCAGAGCGATGGACGATACAGGCTATATCCAACCTTCCATTAAGACACTCCGAAATGTGCGTGGCACCCGATCCATCTATCACAACAACGCAATTCAATCCTGGAAATTAGACTCAAATGGGGAGGTGAGCAATGTTCAAGTTGGATAAATTCGCCGCCCGCTTAGTTTTTGCAGCATTTATCGCCTGCAATGTTCAATTGATACAAGCCCAGTCAAGCTCTTCTAAATATCCCGGCATTGGTAGGATGGCAACTCCTGCAGAAGTTACCGCATGGGATATCGATGTGCGCCCAGACTTCAAGGGGCTCCCAAAAGGATCTGGTTCAGTAACTAAGGGGCAGGATATTTGGGAGGCAAAGTGCGCGAGTTGTCATGGCACCTTTGGTGAATCAAATGAAATATTTACCCCTATTGCTGGCGGAACCACAGCTGATGACATCAAGACTGGACGAGTTGCTTCCCTCAAGGATACGAAGCAGCCGCAGAGAACCACTTTAATGAAAGTACCTACGGTTTCGACCTTATGGGATTACACGTATCGCGCGATGCCATGGAATGCCCCAAGATCCTTAACTCCTGATGATACTTATGCCTTAGTAGCTTATATTTTGAATCTTGGTGAAATTGTCCCAGATGATTATGTATTGAGCGATAAAAATATTGCTGATGTAAAAATGCCTAATCGTAACGGTATGACGACCAAGCACGGCCTCTGGAATATATCTGGTAAGCCAGATGTCAATGGCAGTACCTGTATGCAGAACTGCGTTTCGTTTGTACAAATTGGGTCTACATTGCCTGACTTTGCACGTAATGCCCATGAAAATATCGCGGAACAAAATCGCATGTATGGGCCTTATCGCGGTGCCGACACTACGAAGCCGCCAATTAAACAATTACCTGGCTCTGCTGGTGTTGGTCTAGCTCATGCTGCTGATACCCACTCCTCAGCCTTAAAGGGTCCTGCAGCGCTATTCAAGAATGAAAATTGTTCAGCTTGTCATGCCCCAAATGCAAAATTGGTTGGGCCATCCATATCCGATGTTGCCAAGAAATATGAAGGGCAAAATGGATCAGTAGATAAGCTAATTACCAAGGTTAAAGTGGGTGGCGCTGGAGTTTGGGGTGCAATCCCCATGCCGGCGCAGGCTCAGCTATCCAACGAAGATCTCAAGTCTTTGGTTGTTTGGATGCTATCTGGTGGTAAGTAGGGGATGAAATCAGTAATAAGTTAGCGTTTTAATGCAAAATAGCTTTTAACTAAACAAAAGCAAAGATCAATGAAGGAGTTTTTATGAATCAACAGCGCCGTAGTCTAATGAAGTATTCAGCAGTGTTTGGTCTAATGGCTTCAACTGGCCTCATCAGCATGGCCCAAGCCCAGGAGTGGAATAAAGCTGCTTTTGAAGGTAAGAGCTTAGATGATGTTTTCAAAATCCTTGGTGGTGGTAGCCCTGATAAATCATCTGCCGTGACTTTAATCGCCCCAGATATTGCTGAAAATGGTGCCGTAGTTCCTGTTGGAGTTACAACAACCTTGAAAGCAGAGCAAGTAGCTATTCTGGTTGAAAAAAATCCAAGCTCCTTAGCGGCGCAATTTTTTATTCCTGCCGGTACGGACTCATTTGTGACCACCCGCATCAAAATGGGTCAAACATCAAATGTCTATGGACTAGTAAAGGCCGACGGTAAATGGCTCATGACAGTTAAAGAAGTAAAAGTTACTTTGGGTGGTTGCGGCGGCTGATTCAGATACTGAAAATATAATTGATTAATTAAACACAGAATTAAAGGGGAGCAAAATGGGTGATCCGATGCGCGTGAGAGCGGCTGAAAATGGCGGAACTGTAGATGTAAAGATTTTGATGAAACACGATATGGAATCTGGGCAGCGTAGAGATGCTGGAGGTAAAACAATTCCAGCTTGGTTTATTAGTACTATCAATGTCAAGGCAAACGGTAAAGATGTATTTAATGGTCAATTTGGCCCCGCAATCTCAAAGGACCCTTTCTTGAACTTTAAATATAAGGGTGCCAAAGGCGATAAGATTGTTGTGACCTGGAACGATAGTAAGGGTGATAAGCGAACTGATGAAGCAACAGTTTCTTGATTATCTTTTGCTTTAATAATTCTTCACCGCCTCCATGGTTTTGAAAGGGTAGGAAATGCAGCGTAAATTGACCTTAGGGTTAGCTACTGGCTTAGTAGCAACTTTATTAACAATGACATCCTTGGTGTATGCACAAAAAAGTGCTACAGACGATATCGCAAAATATCGCGAGATGATTGCAGATGGTAACCCCTCTGAACTCTACGAAGCGGCTGGTGAAGAATTATGGAAAAAACCTGCTGGCCCTAAAAATGCCACTTTAGAGCAATGTAATTTAGGGCTTGGGCCTGGAGTTGTCAAAGGAGCGGCAGCGCAGTTGCCTCGCTACTTTAAAGACACCAATAAGGTGCAAGATCTTGAATCTCGCTTGATGACCTGTATGCAAGTACTGCAAGGCCGTGATCCGCAAGAGATGATTGATGCACCTTTTCAAAGGGGCCCCAAGAAGGATATGGAAGCGATCGTAGCTTATGTTGTTACCTTATCTAAGGGCGACAAAATTAAAGTGAGTACAGCACACCCCAAAGAAAAAGAAATGTTTAACCTCGGAAAGCGAGCCTTCTTTGCCCAAGGCGGACCAATGGACTTTTCTTGCGCCTCTTGCCATGCTGAAAATGGTAAACGTATTCGCTTACAAGATCTACCTAATATTACTGAGCAAAAGGGCGCCGCTATGGGTTGGGGCTATTGGCCAGCTTATCGCGTATCTAGCGGACAGTTCTGGACGATGCAGCAGCGCCTAAATGACTGCTATCGTCAACAACGTCTTGCCTTTCCGATTTACGGGTCAGATGTCACGATTGCTTTGTCCATGTATATGGCTATGACTGGTAACGGCGGCACTATTGAAACCCCAGGCTTAAAGCGCTAATAGATCAGAGAGCAAAATCATGAAATTTATCAATATTAAAAAACTCTTGGTTATTGGCGGGGCTATTTTTCTAGTGGGTGTTTTAAATAGCCATGCTGTAGCTCAACAAAAGAATGACCCCAAATATAACAAGATGATGCAGGACAGCTTTAGAGCTGAAGGTATAGCCGGCCTTGATCGTATAGAACAAGATGCAACTCAAAAGTTTTGTTCAGATCCTAAGTTTGCCGATAGCAAGCAAGGTCAAGCTATGCGCGAAAAAATCCAGAAAATTAATATGGACTCCATTAAGCAGCCTGCTGATGGAAAATATATAGGTGACTGGAAAAATGGTGAGCGAATTGCGCAAAGTGGTCGTGGAGCCACATGGTCTGATAAGGCTGACACCCCAGTTGGCGGTGGTTGTTATAACTGTCACCAAATTGATCCCAAAGAAATTTCCTATGGAAATATTGGCCCATCACTAACAGGCTATGGAAAGCTCCGTGGGTACTCTCAAGAAATTATCACTTACACATGGAATCGTATTAATAACTCTAAGGCTTATAACGCCTGCAGTAATATGCCTAGATTTGGGCACTTTAAACTCTTAAACGAAAAGCAAATGCAAGATGTGATGGCACTGCTACTTGATCCAGAGTCACCTGTAAATAAATAAAGTATTTAAAAGCGGGCCGAAAGGCCTGTTTTCTTAAGAGGATTGATAATGTCATTAAATCGTCGTGAGTTTTTGCAAGCTTTGGCTATTGCATCTGCTGGTGGAATGAGTTTGCAATCGAATTTCGCTGGCGCACAAAATACAGCCAAAAAATTCTATGACCTGCCGAAATTTGGTAATGTTCATTTTCTGCATTTCACAGATTGCCATGCCCAATTATTGCCTATCTACTTCCGTGAACCTAATGTCAATTTAGGTATGGGAGCTCAGGAGGGTAAGACTCCTCACTTAGTAGGTGAATATTTTCTAAAGGCCAATGGTATTGCTGCGGGTACACGTGATGCTCATGCCTTTACATACTTGAACTACGTCGCGGCTGCTCAAAATTATGGCAAGATGGGTGGCTTTGCCCATATGGCAACTCTAATCAAGCAGATTAAGGCAAGTCGTCCAGGTGCATTGTTATTGGATGGTGGTGATACTTGGCAGGGCTCCGGCACGGCACTCTGGACAAATGGTCAAGATATGGTGGATGCAGCCTTGTTATTAGGTGTTGATGTTATGACGCCCCACTGGGAGATGACTTTAGGTGAGAAGCGTGTCATGGAGATCGTCAATGGCGATTTCAAAGGCAAGGTCTCTTTTATTGCTCAAAATGTTAAAACAGCTGACTTCGGAGACTCCGTATTTAATCCTTATGTTATGAAGGTTCAAAATGGCATTCAGGTAGCCATTATTGGGCAAGCATTTCCCTATACACCCATTGCAAATCCCCGTTACTTTACCCCTGATTGGACTTTTGGGATTCAAGAAGAAAATTTACAAAAGACCATCAATGAAGTGAAGTCCAAGGGTGCAAAAGTAGTTGTACTGCTCTCTCATAATGGTATGGATGTAGATTTGAAGATGGCTTCACGTATCACTGGTCTTGATGCAATTATGGGTGGCCATACGCATGATGGTATTCCGACACCAGTCAAAGTTAAAAATTCAGGCGGAGTAACTTTAGTGACCAATGCTGGTTCAAACAGCAAGTTTTTGGGTGTCCTTGATTTTGATGTGAAGGGTGGTAAGCCGGTGGATTTCCGCTATAAGCTTTTCCCAATTTTTTCCAACATGATTCCAGCTGATTCAGCAATGAATAAGCTTATTGCTAAGGTAAGGGCGCCCTATGAAGCGAAGCTAAATGAAAAATTAGCCACTACCGACGGTCTCCTGTATCGTCGCGGCAATTTCAACGGCAGCTTTGATCAATTGATACTAGATGGCCTGATGGCGCAAAAGAATGCAGAAATTGCATTCTCACCAGGCTTCCGCTGGGGCACTAGTCTATTACCAGGGCAGGCTATCACGCGCGAAAACTTATTGGATCAAACCGCTATTACCTATCCTTATACAACTGTCACCAATATGACTGGTGAAACTATTAAGACTATTCTTGAGGATGTTGCAGACAATCTATTTAACCCTGATCCTTATTACCAGCAGGGCGGTGATATGGTGCGCGTTGGAGGAATGCAATACACAATC
>JBIISV010000056.1:0-11248 GCA_044340835.1 Polynucleobacter sp. | reverse complement strand
CATCAATCACTGACTTATCAGAAAAATGCCCGCACTTCTTAGGCATGACTTGATCTTCCAGCTGAATCGCATTTGCGCCAGCACGCTCAAGAGAGCGCACAGTATGTCGGACATTTAAGGCATTACCGAAGCCAGTGTCAGCATCAACAATAATAGGCAAAGGCATAGCATCGCGCATCGCAGAGGTATGCTGAACTAAATCGCTAAGCCCTACAAATCCCAAATCAGGTATACCGTAAAAGGTATTGGTCAGCCCTGCTCCGCTAAGATAAACAGCCTCAAACCCAAGTTGATAAATAATTCGGGCGGCAAGGGCGTTTGCCGCTCCAGCAACCAAGAGCCCTGATTTAGCCTCAATCTTATCGCGCAGAAGTGCATTTAATTCTGCATCAAACTTCATTGATCATCTTTCATGCGAGCAGCTTTCACAATAGCGCCAAGGCGAGCGCGCTCTGCATCGACAAACTCATTAAAAGAGATGCGAGTACCTCCTACTGGCTCAATCCCCTGCCCCTTTAAACGATCAGAAACTTGAGGTGATTTCATGGTCACATCTACCGCGGCTGCAAGTTTATCCATGATTTCAGGGGAAACGCCGACAGGAGCATGAATACCAGCCCAGTGAGCAATTTGTAAATCAGGAAAGCCTTGCTCCACCGCTGTTGATAGCTCTGGGTAGGTTGATATGCGTTTTGTCCAAGTGGTTGCCAATGCCCTGAACTTACCGCCCGGCTTTATATGAGGCAAAGCAATAATGCTCGCCTCGGAAGTTCCAGATACCTGCCCTCCCATCACCGCTGCCGCACCCTCGGAGCCACTCTTATAGGGCACGGGAATTAATTTAGCGCCATACCGGGTATTTAATAACTCCGCAACAAAATGTGGGGTACTACCCGTTCCAGCAGTTGCAAAATGCAGCCCCTCCCCCTCTTTGGATGCATCAACAAAATTTCTTAAATTTTTATAGCTGGATTCAGAGGACACCACAATCACTGATGGCGCTAAACCAATCATGACAACGGGCACTAAATCTCCGTCTTTATAGTTGGTGTTTTTTTTGATCATATTATTCGATATCACACCGGCAGCACTAATCAAAAACGTATAGCCATCAGGCGTACTTTTACTAACAAAAACTGTTCCGAGAGTTCCGCCGGCTCCTGGTCTATTTTCAACAACGATAGCCTGACCCAATACCTTAGATGCACCTTCAGCCGCAGCCCTTGCCATTAAATCATTCGCGCCTCCAGCAGAAAATGGGACTATGAATTTAATAGGTTTTTGAGGCCAATTTTGGGCGTAAGCGTTCATGCCCCATGATCCCAAAAGGAGAGAAACTACACCAATAAGTGCTCTAGTCTTATATGCCCACATCTGTACCTCCAAGGGTTATTTTGAATTAAGTCGGTAGGATTACTTATAACATGATCCTTACAGGCTAAGACGCTACGTAGCTGGCATGCTTCAGTTAATACTGAGAGGACGGTGCGGACAAGGTGGTGAGCCCTAAAGTCGGGAGAAATTAGCCTGCACTTGTGATTAAAAATTGACTAAGTCTTGTTGTATTCATGAATAGACTGCTAGTAAAAACCCTGAAAAATATCAGGAGTACTAAACCATGGAGCATGGTTAATATAGGGCCCGCACCGTTGACACCGCTAGAGCTTGCAAGTTCAGTTAAACTGACAAAACCTCTATTGCAAGATCATTAAAAATATCAACTTATAAGCTTAATAATTATGGGATCAACAATTAGTGAAAAAATTCTGGCCAATCACGCCCAGCGTGCGTCAGTAAAAGCTGGTGATGTCGTAGTTTGTGATGTGGACTACGCCATGATTACTGATACAAGGGCCAGCAATTCAATCAAGATGATTAATCGCATTGGCAAAAAAGAGTTAGAGTTTGCCAGCAAAACAGCCTTAGTTTTAGATCACTATTCACCGCCACCCAATCTTGAAGCCGCACAAATTCATACAGAGATGCGCTCATTTGCCAAACAAGAAGGTACTCAGCTCTACGATATCGGCGATGGTATTTGCCACCAAGTACTGCCCGAAGGTGGTCACTTAACTGCAGGAAATCTCATCGTAGGTACCGATACCCATTCCACGACTTATGGCGCATTTAATGCACTTGGTACAGGTATTGAAGGTACCGATATCTCAGCAGTAATGACGACTGGCAAGTTATGGTTTCGTGTCCCTGAAACGGTTCGAGTAAGTCTGAACGGCCAACTTCAACCCGGCGTATGGTCTAAGGATCTCACGCTGCATATGCTTGGGAAGTTCGGAGCGGAAGGATTAAATTACAAAGCGATAGAGTATGTTGGACAGGCAGTAGCAGCTATGGATATTGATGACCGTATGACGCTATGCAATCACGCAGCGGAATTAGGCGCTAAAGCAGCCATACTTGAGGCTGATAACAAAACAATTGATTGGCTCAATGCACACGGAGCGCAAACACCTAAGCCGGTATTTGCAGATGCAGATGCCATCTATTCACAACACCTTGATATTGACATTAACCTTCTGGCGCCCCAAGTTGCCAGAAAGCATCAAGTAGACGATATTGTTGCAGCCCACGAGGTGAGTAAACAAGCAATTCAATTCGCATTGATCGGTACGTGCACTAACGGTCGCCTTGACGATATTAGACAAGCGGCAGCCATATTAAAAGGGCGCAAACTGGCCGCAGGTGTACGAATGATTGTGACACCAGCCTCAAGGAAAATCTATTTAGCCGCATTACGTGAGGGTCTCATTGAAATCCTCACAACGGCTGGGGCATCTTTTGAGTCAGCTGGCTGCGGTACTTGCGTGGGCATTACCAATCATCTTGTACCAGGAGATGGCGACACAGTGATCTCAACGGCTAATCGTAATTTTAAAGGTAGGCTATCAAATCCAGACTCAGAGATCTGGCTCGGCTCTGCAGCGACCGTTGCCGCCTCAGCACTCACTGGCTTTATTACTGATCCCCGCACTGTCAGCGGCGGAGACTGGAGATCAAACGTATGAGTAAAGTTGATCTCTCTTGTTTACAAGGCCAAGCTTTTGTATTGGGTGACCACATTAATACCGACTTGCATTGCTCTGGAAAGTATCTACCAAATCAATCGGTTGAAGCCATCGCAAAAATAGCGTTTGATAAGCTGTCTCCAGGTTTTGCAGCAAAAATTGCGGCTGCAAGTGGGGGGATACTGGTGGCAGGCGATAGCTTCGGAATTAATTCCTCGCGCGAACAAGCTGTTCATATCATGAAGATCATGAACATTCGTGGAATTATTGCCAAATCATTCGGGCGTCAGTTTTTTAGAAATGCGATCAATAACGGCATGCCGGTTTTGGAGTGCGACACTTCTGCTCTGCTTGATGGAGAGACACTCAAGGTTGATTTTTCAACTGGCAAAATTACCCGCTCTGATCTTTCAACCCTGGCAGCGCCACCACTTCCAAAAGAAATGATCAAACTCATTGAGTTTGGAGGTCTAATACCGTTTCTTAAAGAGCATCCAGATTGGAAGTTTTAATTAAAAACCTCACCGCGTCCCTCAAGCGGCAACACCTTCGCACACTATTACAGCAAGATAAGGCGGTAATTGCTCCGGGCATTTACGATGGATATGGCGCCAGATTAGTCGAAAATGCTGGTTTTCAGGCAGCCTATATGACTGGTAACGGAGTTTCTGCATCCCTGCTCGGCACACCTGATATTGGTCAAGTGGATTTAACACTCATGTCTGACCATGCAAGGCGCGTTGCTGCTTGCATCAATATCCCGCTCATCTGCGATGCAGATACCGGTTATGGTGGCGTGTTAAATATTAAGCGCACCATTGCCGAGTTTGAGGCAGCTGGAGTTGCCGCTATTCATATGGAAGATCAAACCTTCCCAAAGCAATGCGCTCAATTTGCAGGGGCTAGATCGGTTCTCAGTTTTACTGAAGCACTGAACCATATTAAAGCAGCCGTTTCAGCGAGAACAGATCCACAAATGATGCTGATTGCGCGCACTGACAGCGCAGGATCCCTTGGTATTGATGAGGCGATCAAAAGAGCAAGATCGTTTGTTGCTGCTGGTGCAGATGCCGTTTTTGTAGAGCTCAAGGCAAATCCAGAGGCCCTAGCGATGATTCAATTAATCAAGCAAGAAGTTAAAGCGCCATGCTTATTTAATGTTGATGTGGGAGGCCCCATCTCTCAATTAAAAGCCTCTGAATTCAAATCACATGGCATTGATATCGCTATTCACCCAAGTCTTGCTCGTGGCATTTTTGGTCATGCTATGAATATGGGATTAAAACATCTTCAAACGGAAGGCAAGCTCGGCGACTACTCAGAGCATATGTTTAATCCTAAACAATACAGCGAGGCGCTTGGTCTGCCAGAAATTCAAGCTTGGGAAGCTGAGTTTACCTCCGATAAGCCATAAGCCGAGTACCGAGAAAAATTTTGCTAATTAACTCTCATCAGCTTAAAGAAAAGGTGAAGAAAGAAATTACTAAGGTATTTCAACTAACTGCCTACTTTGGCATTTGGTTTTGCGCACTAGCATTTTTAGGTGCCACTACTTTAGATGAAAGGCCGCTGCCCCTATCTATCTTTGGGATTGCATTAATTAAAGCGGCTCTCTGCGCTAAATTTATGATTGTTGGGGAGGCTCTTTTCCCAATTAAAGTAAATAAAAGCCATGGCATTGTTTACTCTCTGATTCTGGAATCTTTGTTTTATCTTCTCATTGTTTTAGGATTTAATTACATTGAGGCCGGAATTCACGGGGTGATACATGGAAAGAATTTTATTTCTTCAATGGCTGAATTTGGCAGCTCCAATCCCCTGCATGTATTTGCGATGTCCATAGTCTATTGGCTCATCGTATGGCCATATTTATTGCTGATTGGCTTTAAATTATCCATTGGTAGTACAGCAACACTGAAGATACTCTTTGGCGAAAAGTCTCAATCTAGCAAGTAAAGCCCTGGGTAACTGCCAACGCTTATCAGGCTCGGCTGAGTATGTTGCTATAAAGATCTTGGCCCTATTTTTAGGATCAGCCGCTCTCTTACCATCCTCATCTCACGCACAGGAAATCGAGGCGCGCACTTATTCCAATGCACCCATTGGTATCAATTTCATCAGCACTGGAATTGCTCAAGCTAGATCTGGTAATTACACACTCACTAGTGAGGTTTTGGGTCTTACCCATATTTTTGATGCAGGCGGGCAATCCGGCAAGCTCACCTTAGTACTACCCTATGGTCAATTAACGGGATCGAGCTCAATTGGCGGACGCACAGTCAATGCAAGTACCGAGGGATTATCAGACCCGCTAATTAAGGTCGCAATTAACCTCTTCGGAGCTCCCGCCTTAACACTAGATGAGTTTAGTCATTACCAGCAAGATCTGATTGCTGGAGTGAGCCTTGCGGCATCTGTCCCATGGGGCAAGTATGATGACAATCAGCTGATCAATGTTGGTGCGAATCGTTGGTTTATCCAGCCAGGTCTTGGTGTATCCAAAGCCCTTGGCCCATGGAGATTTGAATTGGCTGGTGCAGGTATTTTCTATACTAGCAATACCAACTTTATGGGCGGAAACTCCTTGTCTCAAAACCCAATCTTCTCAACTCAGACGCATGCAATTTATTATTTCCAAAATACAGCCTGGATTTCAGTTGACGCAACCTATTTTACTGGTGGGCAATCTTACCTAAACGGCAATCCTATTAGCGGCAATCAAGAAAATTGGCGCTTTGGTAGTACGATGTCTTACCCCGTGAATAAACGTAATTCAATTAGGCTTTCGGCTAGTACTGGCGCATACTCACGCACGAATAATAGCTACGACCTATATGGAATTTCTTGGCAATACCGCTTTGGTGGGGGTCTGTAGTTTTTTATGAATCACGGAGATGGCGGCGCAAAATTTTGCCGACATTGGATTTTGGCATCTCTTTGATAAAAGCAATTTTCCTAGGGCGTTTGTAACTCGTCATATGTTCTTTGCAGTACTGAATTACTTGCGCCTCGGTTAAATCCAACTGATCCTGAACGATGTAAGCCTTTACGATCTCCCCTAGCTTACGGTGTGGGACTCCAATAACAGCGCACTCCCTTACCCCAGGCATTAAAGAAATCACTTCTTCGATCTCATTTGGAAAAACTTTGAAGCCTGCAACCACAATCATGTCTTTCTTTCGATCCACAATCTGGACGAAGCCCTCAGCACTCATGGTGCCAATATCGCCAGACTTGAAATACCCCTCTGGCGTAAAGAATTGCTCAGTCTCTTCTGATTTATTCCAGTATCCAGACATGACTTGTGGGCCTTTAATGCAAATCTCCCCAGGGGAGCCAAAAGGAAGCTCCACCCCATCATCATCCAATATGACTACATCCGTACTGGGTACCGGCATCCCAATAGAGCCAGTAAATTCTTTTACAAATGGCGTATTCACACACACTACTGGCGAAGTCTCAGATAGGCCATAGCCTTGTGCGATTGGTACACCCGTGAGCTCTTGCCAAAGATCGGCAGTCTTCTTATGAACGGCCATGCCTCCGCCGATAGTTACCAAAAGATTAGGCAACTTAACTGCCTTAAACTCTGGTCTATGAATGAGCGCATGAAACAAAGTATTCACGCCAGGGAAGATATTGATTTCAGGATGCTTCATCAATAACTTGATAAAACCAGCAAAATCACGGGGATTAGCGACCAAAATTAACTTAGCACCCTTACGCATTCCCAGCAATCCACAAGCAGTAAGGGCGAATATATGGGTCATTGGTAAAGCGCAAAGAAAAACCAGTTGCTGCTGATGGCGATTTGCTAAAGCAGGGTCAAGCCAGGACTCAATTTGAATAATATTCGCCAAGATATTGCGGTGCAATAAAACGGCCCCCTTAGAAACACCAGTAGTGCCGCCCGTGTACTGTAAAAAAGCAATATCTTCCGAGACAAGATTGGGTCTTGTAAATCCATGTCCCGCACCAATTTTGAGAGCCTGATTCAATTTAACGCAAGGAAAGTGCCACTGTGGAACGATTTTTTTAATATGGCGGGCAATAAGATTCACGATAAGCCCTTTGGGCCCTAAAGTCTCACCCAAACTACTCACGATGACTTTGTTTACAAGTGCTGCATCACCAATCTGTTGATAGATATGCGCAAAATTTTCTAATATAACCAATACAGATGCGCCACTATCGCGCAATTGATGCTCTAACTCACGTGCCGTATATAGCGGATTCGCATTCACCACCACGAAGCCAGCCCGAAGAGTGCCAAGCATAGCGATGAGATATTGCGGAACATTCGGAAACATGATGGCGATGCGTGCTCCAGCATCAAGACCTAAAGTCTGCAGATAAGCGGCAAAATTTGTCGAAAGAATATCAAGCTGACGATAGCTAATTTTGTGACCCATCGACTCTATTGCAATTCGATTAGGGTACTTAGAAAATGATTCTTCTAATAATTCCAGAATCGATGAATAGCCTAATAAATCAATCTCATGAGGCACTCCCTCAGGATAGTTTTTTAGCCAAGGTTTTTGAGAATTCATATATACATAGATCAATCAATAGACTATTTTTAGGCGCTCAGTAACTCTTTGAGTTTTTCCAGGTAAAGCTCCTGACCGCGATTAACGCGATGTTGCCACTCATTTCCTGCATCTGCATTGGCATTATCAGTGACATATTTAAATGATTGCCATGGAATATTACATTTGTGGCTAATATTGGCAATAGCAAATAATTCCATATCCACCACATCGATGCCCTGTGCCAGCAACCAGGGATCATGTACCGTGACAAAGCTATCGCCCGTTCCACAAATATATTGCCCGCCTAAGGATAGGTATTCAGATGGATTAGTACAAAAAGGGGTTTGTCCTCGAGGGGCGAGAGGTACGGCCATCATATCTCGCTGAATTACTTTACCGATTTCAAGTAAACCCTGCAAAGCGGGATTAATTTTTCCAACAGTCCCAAAGTTCACAATACGCTTTGGCTGAAGCTCAGTAACTGCTTGGTAGCTCATGATGGCGGCATTGATCTTACCAACCCCGGTATACACAATAGCGACGCCAGCGGGCAAGATACTTTTATCAAGCTCAGACTCTAATGCGGTAATAATGAGTAATTGTGTTTTCATTGCGGCCAATAATGAATTTATTAGATTATCTACCCGGAGTCCCCGATTTTCCTAAGCCCGGAATCCTTTTCAGAGATATATCCCCTCTTTTAGCCGATCCAGCGGTATTTAAGGAGGCAATTTTGCAGCTTGAGGGCTTGGCAAAACTCTTCGATTACACCCATATTCTGGGAATCGAGTCGCGCGGCTTTATCTTTGCCAGTGCCCTAGCCCATCAAACGCATAAAGGTCTCGCATTAGCCAGAAAACCCAATAAATTACCCTTAGCTAGTCATCGTGAATCCTATGGCCTTGAATACGGCTCTGATTCCCTTGAGATCCAGCAATCTAGCCTGCCTGAGGGTGCCAGAGTATTAATTGTGGATGATGTATTAGCTACCGGTGGAACTATCCTTGCAGCCAGTCGACTACTCAAAAAGGCAGGTTTTCAGGTAGCTGGTGCCTTAAGCTTATTGGAGATTGCCGGGCTAAATGGTGGGCAAACCCTCGCTCAAAATGGGATTAGCAATAAGACGATCTTAGTTGCATAGCCCTTATTGCACTATATTTTTAGCGCTTTTGAGCAACTTCATAGTGCCCCAACCTACCGCCAGAGCCTGGTGGGCTAACTTAGGCTTGTAGTGAGCCAATACTGCAAATGCACTGACCCAGAGCACTGGAGTACTCCTCACAAAATTGAACGCATCAATCCCCTTATCGACCCAAGATAAAGGTTTTTCTATCGGCTCGAAATAGAGGGCAAAATTTGTACGCTCTTGAGTTGCCCGCTCCTGCAAGACTCTTTGTCTTGACGCTAACTCAGATAATTTGCGGCTCATCACTTCATCAGCTCCTGGCGATCTTTGGCTAGCTCGTTAATCGTTGCCTCAAATAACTTCGGCATAGTCTTGAGTGCACGCAGAACGATAAGCGCCAGAATAAAACCAGTGGCCAAGAAACCACTTGTGAGAATGCTTAGCGCCAATAGACGATCACTTTCCCAGCTATAGATCAAGATAAGTAAAGCCAGCATGACTAAGCCGAAGAATAAAAAAAATAAGGTAAAGATCAGCATCACCAGTAGACGCAAAAAATGAGCACGTGCAATTTGCACGTCCGTCGAAATCAGCTCTAAGCGAGTTTGCGCAATCGAAGCCCCAGTAGAAACCAGGTTCTTTAAGGAAGATAAAAGATTGTCTTGTGACATGAGCACCTAGCGACGACGGATAAAAAGGCCAATCAAGAGGCCTAGTCCAGCAGCAACCCCCACCGCCTCCCAGGGATTGCGATGCACGAACTCATCGGCACCTTCTGCAACTTCTTTGGCTTTGTTAGCCAAAGTACTCTCCAGCGAAGAGAGGCTGTCCTTAGCGTTACCAAGTGTATTGAGCGCCTTGGATCGAATCGCACTCAGAGACTCATCACCATGGGCTGAAGTTGCTTTGATCAGCTCTTCAGCATCTGCCATCAATGCCTTAAAGTCACCTATTAACTGCTCGGAATTCATTTGCGCATCATCATGTGTTGTGACCGGTTTTTTAGTAGTCATTATTATTCCTAGCTATTACAAAATACGTTATCTGATAAACCATTCTAAGCAATTCTGGACTGAGATCCTAGCAATAAAACCGTCATGCCAGCATTACCTTCCTTGAAGTGCTTGAGATGCGCCTTGAGGCCAGGCCTTCTTCGTAAAAGCACATGATACGCATCACTAGCAAATGCGATATTTTCGCCAAAATAGTATTCGTCAACCCGATCTGAAAAATAGTTATTTTCAAGGGCGTTATGAATAGCCCATTTAATCTTCCCGCCCTCACCGCTTGCCCCATAACCATGAATCAAAATCATGGCCTTAATACCAAGTTCGGATGCTCGGCGCAATGCAATCGTGAGTCTCTCTAGCGCCTCCTCAGCGCTCGGACCATCGTATTTCAAATTCAGCACAACCGTATCACTATGCGGCAATGGAAGCGCTTTGCTGCCACACTGAAGACATGCATCAAGCATGCCTCTAGGATTACCACACTCTGGGCACTCAAACATCGGATTCACAAGCGCCCTCAAAAAGCATTTGGCGCAAGCTTAAGAGCAATACTTTGCCTCTAAGACCGATGCTGAATACACTTTGTCATCTACCATCTGGTTTAAGGTGAAGTGAGCAGCATCTTTATTTTCCTGCGTCTTCAGGCTCAGATTTATTAATCCCGCTACATCTTTGCGGATGGATGTGTTGCCGTATCGCAAACCCTTTAATGTAGAAACTGCTTCCGCTGAAATCTTGCATTGCTGACTCACCAACTCAGAAGAGTCAGATAGCGTATTTGCATATGCAAATGCAGCTAAGGAGATTGAAGCTACAGCTAATAAAGTTTTTTTCATCTTATTTCCTTATTTTGTGACCGCACGTTGGACAACAACCTAAATCTTTAGCCCTGGTTTTTCTAATAGCGGCATAGACGCTAGATTCGGAAATCTCCATCTTTCGCGCGGCTTGAGCTGCGGTTAAGCCCTTCCCTATCCAATCCAAAGCTTGATGTGTTTTTGGTATCACTCGTCTCATTTCACCTCCTTGATAAATACTATACCACACAAGTTGTGAAATTGTGATACTTTGATACTGTGAAGTTGTGAAGTTAATTAATAAATATCCTCTTGGATGCCTAAATTGCTGCAAGCGCTCAAATTGGGCGTGAAAAGTCGGGGGAAATGACGCTTTCAATGGAAATTGGGTGTGAAAGCTATTTTTGGGGAATAAAAAAGCCCCGGTGAAGGGGCTTAGTTATATGTCGTAGCGGCTCAAGCAGTTTAAATCACAAGGATTTTGGCGGAGACGAGAGGATTCGAACCTCCGATCAGAGTTTTAGCCCCGATGCTCCCTTAGCAGGGGAGTGCCTTCGACCAGCTCGGCCACGTCTCCCTGCTTGATGCCCTTACAACGCCTCACAGTTTAACGGATTCCGCTGGCTGCGTGGTTTTACTGCGGTTTTAAAGCATTTAATGGCTCTAATTACTTCTGATCAAGCTCAAAAGCCTTATGGAGAGCACGTACCGCTAATTCCATATATTTCTCATCAATCACTACTGAAATCTTGATTTCGCT
>JBIISV010000182.1:0-3285 GCA_044340835.1 Polynucleobacter sp. | reverse complement strand
ATCACCCTTTGAGCTTCCAACCCAGCAACTTGCCGATAAAGGTAGGGGCTGTCCAGCCCACTCATTAGTGAGTTGCAAAGCACGTGCTTGAGAAAGATGAGAGCGTAGGGTGATTGTTGCCGCTGGTCTTGGCAGTACTTTTACAGAGGCTTCGATTAAGAGTGATAAGGTCCCCAGCGAGCCTGGCAGTAAACGTGAGACGTCATAGCCCGCAACGTTTTTCATGACCTTGCCACCAAAGGATAAGTCTTGTCCCTTGCCGTCTATGATCCGCGCACCGAGGACAAAGTCACGTAAGTTACCAGCACTAATCCGCCCTGGACCTGCTAATCCTGTAGCAATGGCCCCACCGAAGGTAGCAGACTCACCAAAGTGAGGTGGGTCGAAAGCGAGTACTTGATTCTTTTCTGCTAGGGCCGCCTCAATCTCTTTTAATGGAGTACCAGCACAAGCAGTAATGACAAGCTCTTCGGGTTGGTACTCCAGAATTCCGGAGTAAGGTCGGGTGTCTAGCTTGGCAAATCCATTGGGATTGCCATACCAAGACTTCGTGCCGCCACCTTCAATAGATAAAGATGTTTTATTTTTAGCTGCTGCAAGAATCTGCTCCCGAAATAAATCAAGATACACATTATTGGATTTGGAATGCGACATTAAAAGCGCTCTAAGTCTGGATGCGGTAATTTGCCTCTGCTGATGCGCATACGACCGTACTCTGCGCAGCGGTTCAAGGTGGGGATGGCTTTGTCAGGATTAAGTAATCGCTCTGGGTCAAATGCCGCCTTAACACCCCAGAAAGATTCGCGTTCTCCTTCACCAAACTGAACGCACATGGAGTTGATTTTTTCAATACCAACCCCGTGCTCACCTGTGATGGTGCCATCAAGCTCAACACAGGCCTCTAGAATTTCAGTACCAAATTCTTCAGCACGATGCCACTCTTCTTGATCAGCACCATTAAATAAAATCAAGGGATGCATATTGCCATCGCCCGCATGAAATACATTCAAGCAGGCGAGACCATATTTCTTTTCCATACCCTGAATCCGTCTTAGTAAAGTACCAATGTTTCTGCGGGGAATGGTGCCGTCCATGCAGTAGTAATCCGGCGCTAAGCGACCGGCTGCTGGGAATGCATTCTTTCGACCACTCCAAAACTTCAGGCGCTCGACTTCATTCTGTGAGATCTGAATACCACTAGCACCTGCTTGTTCAAGCACTCTAGTCATTCGCTCGATTTCTTCGGCAACCTCTTCCGGCGTGCCATCGGACTCGCAAAGAAGAATGGTCTCGGCCTCGAGGTCATATCCTGCCTGGACAAATTCTTCTACGGCACGGGTGGTCGCTTTGTCCATCATCTCTAAACCAGCAGGAATAATGCCTGCCGCAATAATGGCAGCTACCGCATTAGCCCCTTTTTCAATATCGTCAAAGCTAGCCATAATGACGCGCGCCAACTTCGGTTTAGCAACCAGCTTGACGGTAACCTCAGTCACTACTGCTAACATGCCTTCGCTACCCATCACGATCGCTAACAAGTCAAGCCCGGGAGAGTCTGGGGCAAGGCTTCCAAACTCAACGATCTCACCATTCATCAAAATGCCGCGTACCTTCAATACATTGTGTAAGGTTAATCCGTACTTTAGGCAGTGCACTCCACCCGAGTTTTCATTGACATTGCCGCCGATAGAACAGGCAATTTGCGAAGAGGGATCTGGTGCGTAATACAGGCCAAGATGAGCAACCGCCTCGGAGATCGCTAAATTACGAACGCCAGGCTGTACTACTGCGGTTCTGGTAAAAGGATCCACCTTAATGATCTTTTTGAGCTTCGCTAATGAAAGTACTAGACCCTGGGAGATTGGCATGGCGCCACCAGAAAGGCCTGTTCCCGATCCTCTAGGAACAATAGGGACCTGCATATCAAAACAAATCTTCAGAATCTGGACAACCTGCTCTTCACTCTCAGGGAGGGCAACAGCCAAGGGCATGCGCCGATAGGCGGCTAGACCATCACATTCATAGGGAATCGTATCCTCAGGCTCCCATAGCAAGGCATATTCTGGGAGGACTGGTCGTAAGGCCGCAACTAATTTGGATTGGAGTGCAGTTATAGCTGCTAGCTCTGGGGGTGGGGTCACCATATTCATAGGAATCATTTTAGCCATTTACCTATAATTAGTTTCATGGGAAATCGACTTTCAAAAATAGCCACTAGAACTGGTGATGCCGGTATGACAGGACTTGGTGATGGCAGCCGAGTCGAAAAGGATCATTTGCGTATCTGCGCCATGGGTGATGTCGATGAACTGAACTCTGAAATCGGGGTTTTGATGACCGAATCCATTCCTGAGGCCATTGCAGAGGAGTTCAAGGCCTTATTTTTGCGGGTTCAGCATGATCTATTTGATTTGGGTGGCGAGCTCTGTATCCCAAATTACACCCTACTTAAGCCAGAGCAAGTGGCCCAGTTGGATGTTTGGCTAGAAAAATACAACGCTACCCTACCTCCATTAACTGAATTTATTCTTCCTGGAGGTACACGTGCCGCCGCTCAAGCGCATGTATGTCGCACGGTGTGTAGGCGCGCTGAGCGATCAATTGTCCGCTTAGGTTGGGAGGAGCCTTTGTATGATGCTCCTCGTCAGTATGTCAACCGCTTATCTGACCTCTTGTTTGTTTTAGCGCGTGTACTGAATCGGGCGGCTGGTGGCCAAGATATTCTGTGGAAGCATGAAAAAAAAGAGACTAAGTAAGTTAGTCTCTTTTTTAGAAAACCTGTACATCTATAGCAACACCATTTTATTTCTTTACTTTCCGGCGGTTTTTAACGGCTAGCGCTAGACGTTGCAATACATTAACTGAGTCTTCCCAGCTGATGCAGGCATCAGTAATGCTTTTGCCATATTCCAACTTATTTGGATCATCTTTTCCAGGCGAGAATTTTTGTGCGCCATCAATGAGGTGGCTTTCAATCATCACGCCAAAAATTTGATGTGAACCGGATTCAATTTGCTCAGCAATGTTTTCGGCCACCACAATTTGACGCTCATGTTTTTTACTGGAGTTTGCATGCGACAAGTCAACCATTAGACTGGCTGGAAGCTTTGCTGCCTCTAGCTCAGCGCAAGCCGCTTGAACATACTGTCCTTCGTAATTTGGCTCTTTACCGCCACGCAAAATAACGTGGCAATCTTTATTACCTTTAGTTTCTACGATAGAAACCTGACCATTCTTGTGTACTGATAAGAAGTGGTGTGGACGACTAGCGGCTTGAATGGCATC
>JBIISV010000181.1:0-3304 GCA_044340835.1 Polynucleobacter sp. | reverse complement strand
ATACTTAAAAAGATGAGGCCGGGTGATGAATGTGTACCGATTAAAAATACCTTGAATCCCCCTTTTTGGGAGTTTGGTCACCTCACTTGGTTTCATGAGTTTTGGGTTCATCGTGATGGACAGATATTGAAGCCATCCCTATTCAGTAATGCGGATTATTTATTTAACTCCTCTGAAATTGCACATCATGATCGATGGACAATTGCTATTCCACCGCTAGATGAGCTACTTGAATACAACGCGCGAGTAATGGAGAAGACCCGACAGCTTCTTACAAAGTCTATTAATTTGGAGAAGGCCTACTTTATTCAGCTATCAATCTTCCACCAAGATATGCACAACGAGGCTTATGCATATATGTGGCAAGCCTTAGGCTATCCAGCGCCATTCGAAGTATTTTCAAAAATCAATTCAACTAGTAAGAAAGCTACTTCGTATATCCATTTTCCAGAAACTACTCTTATTGGGGGCTCTGAACGTCATAGCGGCTTTCTGTTCGATAATGAAAAGTGGTCTCATACCATCCAACTATCCGCCTTTAGCGTTGCAGAACAAGCTGTTAGTAATTCGGATTATTTGGAATTTATTGAATCCCCCACAAATCAAGCGAGTTTAAATCCAGTCGCACCGCCAGCTCACTGGAAAAAAGATGGTGGAAGGTGGTATCAGCGCTATTTTGATCAATGGCTCAATTTTTCCGAGAATGAGCCTGTAAGGAACATTTCTTTTAGTGATGCTAAAAGCTTTTGTGATTGGCATCAATTACGCCTACCAAACGAACATGAGTTAACCCTTTTAATGAATCAGACGCCAGCACAATATCAACCTTCCCATTTATGGGAGTGGACCGCAAGCCCTTTTTTACCATTTACCGGATTCTCACCTGATCCCTATTTTGATTACTCAAAACCTTGGTTTGATGGCAACCATCAAGTTCTAAAGGGTTGGAGTATGTTTACCCCGGAGCGTTTAAGGCGAAGTGCATTTCGTAACTTTTATCAACCCAATAGAAGCGACCATTTTTGTGGGTTTCGTACGTGTTTACTCTAAATTGAGTAAGCTCTTGTAATTGCAGCCCTACTTTCTTTTTAGCAAATCTCAAATTTTATGACTACTTCCTATAACGGCCGTCTTACCTCTTTATCTCATGGTGGAGGCTGCGGCTGCAAGATTGCACCAGGCGTCTTAAGTGACATCCTCAAGTCTTCACCGATACGAAATTTACCTGCTGCTCTATTAGCAGGCTCGGATAACAATGAAGATGCTGCTGTCTATCAGATTAACGACAATCAAGCAATCGTTGCTACGACAGATTTTTTTATGCCCATCGTTGATGATCCATTTGAGTTTGGGCGTATTGCGGCAACTAATGCAATTTCTGACATTTATGCGATGGGTGCTCAGCCTCTTTTTGCACTCGCGCTTTTGGGTATGCCTATCAACGTCTTACCTTTGGAAGTAATACAGAAAGTCACTGCTGGTGGAGAGTCTGTCTGCAATGACGCCGGCATCATGATTGCTGGTGGTCACTCGATTGATACGGTAGAGCCAATTTATGGCTTGGTAGCGATTGGTGTTGTAGACCCCAAAAAACTAAAGCGCAATAGCGGCGCCAAAGCTGGCGACAGCATCATCCTCAGCAAACCATTAGGCGTAGGCATACTATCAGCAGCACTCAAGAAAGAACTTCTTTCGGAAGCAGGCTATAAAGAGATGATTGCTCTGACTACCAAGCTCAATAAACCTGGCGTCGCTCTATCGCAACTTGAAGGCGTGCATGCTTTAACTGATGTGACGGGCTTTGGCTTAGCAGGACATTTACTCGAGATGGCTAGGGGCTCTCATTTAATGGTACAGGTGAATTGGGACGCTATCCCAGTCATTGAGGAAGCTGTTGAGCATGTCAAAGCGGATATCTTTACCGGCGCCTCTACACGAAATTGGGCTGGCTACGGCAGCGAAGTCAAGCTTGCGAGTCACCTAGCACTTTGGCAACAAAATCTATTGACCGATCCACAAACTAGCGGCGGTTTATTGATTGCTTGCGCGCTAGAGCAAGAGGCAGAAGTCCTCTCCATCTTAAATTTAGATGGCTTTAATAGCGCTCAGAAAATAGGTCAGTTTGTCGCAGGTAAAGGCTTGTCTGTCGTCTAAAGAATTCATTCAATGAAAGATGCTTTGACGCAAGAGTTGCTCATCAGTCTTAGAGCTGATAAGCCATCAATATCGCCAAAGTTTTTTTATGATGACATTGGCTCACATCTTTTTGATGTTATTACGCTTCTGAATGAATACTATCCAACTCGTACCGAAAAATGGATCATGGATGCATACCAGCGTGATATTGCTGATGCCGTAGGTGATTGTGATGTTTTACTGGATCTCGGTGCTGGCAATTGCGCGAAAGCAAGCAGGCTTTTCGATAGCGTTAAACCAAGGCAATATAGAGCGCTAGATATCTCAAAAGAATATTTAGAGGCTGCTGTTGCTGATCTGCAGAAACAATATCCGCAGATTGAGATGTCCGCTCATGCTGTTGATCTCAGTTTGCCTCTGACGTTTTCGGGCATTCAAGCACAGCGCAAAGTATTTTTCTACCCCGGTTCTTCGATTGGAAACTTTGATCCTGATAAAGCCGATCATTTTTTTATCAATCTCGCGAACCAATGCCATGGCAATGGCGGACTACTCATTGGCGTTGATTTAGTAAAGGATCTTGAAACCCTAGATCTGGCTTATAACGATTCATTAGGTGTTACAGCTGCATTTAATTTAAATGCCCTACTGAATGTCAATCGAGTAATTGGTAGTAACTTTAATCCTCAAGATTGGGAGCACTACGCCTTTTTCAATGCTCCCAAGTCGCGCATTGAAATGCATCTTCGCGCACTGACCGATGTGCAAGTGATTCTGCCGGATAATGATAAAAAAGATTACGTTATTTCTTTTAGTGCTGGCGATTTAATTCATACTGAAAATAGCTATAAATACACCCAGGAACATTTTGTAGAAAAGCTTCATCGCGCTGGGTTTGATGATGTTCAGTGCTGGACTGATCCAAATAAGTACTTTTTAGTTTGCTTTGCAAGCGTCCAAAAGAGTTCATTAACTTAACTCTTGATTACCTCAATGATCAACTCTTGAATCGATTGCAACTCCCGCTGGGGGCTAATCAATTCTCTTCGTATATCAATTTGTTTTTTTAATGCCGAATAAAAATCTGGCATGGTTTCGCACCGATACAACAGGCCTGCAAGTGCAGCTTCATTGCCAACCGGATAGTAGCCGAGATAATCATCTCCAA
>JBIISV010000180.1:0-3332 GCA_044340835.1 Polynucleobacter sp. | reverse complement strand
CAAAGGCATGTGCATTAGTGCGGACAACACATTCAGTGTGATAGGCCACTTGCTCGACCGTCACAGGGGTTGTACTACTGTGACCTTGAATGACGTTGCCTAAAGAATCTCCAATCAGGATGGTGTCCACTCCACAGCGGTTCAGCAAAGCTGACATAGTGGAATCGTATGCTGTGAGCATCGATATTTTCTCGCCCTCGGTCCGCATTGAGAGGAGTTTAGAGATCGTAATTGGCTTATCGCCCTGTAAGTAACCCATGGGGTGAGTTTAATGAATTAATGCGCCGATTGGCTGTAAACGGTTTTTTCACCGCAATTACAGTTACGGCAAGGGAGTTTTTCAATGCGCTGGTCAGCAACTTGGGGTAGGTAGGTCTTGAGTTCACCCCAATTGGGCAAAAAGAGGTCGGGGGCTATCTCTAGAAGAGGCAGCAGGACAAATGAGCGTTCAATGATTCTGGGGTGGGGGAGAGTGAGCTCAGAATCTTCTTGAGAAACGCCTTCAAAGGACAGAATATCTAGATCTAAAGTTCGAGGTGCATTAGTGTAAGGACGCTCACGCCCAAACTCATGCTCTACAGCTTGGCAGACATGCAAAAGACCATAAGGGCTTAATTGGGTTTCAATCTCAATCACGGCGTTGATATAGTCGCCACCAGTAGCCTGAAAGGGCGCGCTTTGGTAAAAGCAGCTTTTTGTCAGAATTTGGAGTTCACACCGCTGCGCAAGGCAAATGATCGCATCAGTAATAAGTTGACGTGTGTCACCGATATTGCCACCAAATCCAATAAAAGCTCGAGCCATGGACATCCCAAACGAGAAATTAAACTATTAAACCACCGAGGCTACTTTACTGAATTTTTCTCAAGTCTGCTTAGCTGACTTCACCCTCGACGGGCGAGATGACTTTAGCTTTTCTGCGACGACGACGCTTAGCGGGAGGGATGCTATCACTAGCCTCGTTTTTGACGCTAGCCATCAAGGCTTCTTGGCACGTTAGGTCGGTTGCGATAAAGCTAGTCCACCACTCGCCCAGTGCTGGATTTTTTTCACCTGTAGCGCAGCGTAGCAGCATAAAGTCATAACCCGCTCTAAAGCGCGGGGATTCAATTAGGCGGAAGGGGTAGCGACCTACACGCTTTTCAAAGCGGGGTTGCATAGACCAGATTTCTCGCATATCACTTTCAAAGCGACGCTGAATGACCATCCCATTACTTTGGCTGGCAATCGTTTCATCCATCGCATCATGCAGTGCTGGAATATTAGAAATTCCTTTAGCAATATTCTTTTTCCAATTACTTAACAGGTCCGGCCACAACAAAGTGGCAAATAAGAATCCCACTGAAACACTTTTACCAGATTGAATGCGCTCGTCCGTGTTCGCTAAAGCTATACGAACAAAATCATTAGCTTCTTTGGACTCCGCTTGGTCATTGAGGATATGGTCAAGCAAAGGAAGGAGACCGTGATGTAGACCCGCATCTTTTAACCCTTGAATTGCTGCCCATGAATATCCAGACATCAGGAGCTTGAGAATTTCATCAAACAGTCGCGCTGAAGGAACATCATTGATGAGTTTGCCAAGCTTGGCAATAGGAGCACGTGTTGCCGCATCTAAAGTAAAGCCTGTTTTAGCAGCGAAGCGAACGGCACGTAGCATCCGAATTGGATCTTCACGATAGCGTTTAGCAGGATCACCAATCATGCGTAAGGTTTTCTTCTGCATGTCTGCCATACCACCGTGATAGTCGAGCACGGTTTCGGTGGCAGGGTCGTAATACATTGCATTGATACTGAAGTCTCGGCGCGCAGCATCTTCATGCTGGCTACCCCAAACATTGTCGCTTAAAATACGACCATTCTCAGCCAAGTGTTCTCCAGCGTTCTCTAGTAAGGCTCTAAAAGTCGATACTTCGATAATTTCTGGCTGACCTTTACCAAAAAAAGTCACGTGCACAATCTGAAAGCGGCGCCCAATGAGGCGCGCCTTGCGGAATAGTTTTTGAACTTGATCAGGCGTTGCATTGGTTGCCACATCAAAATCTTTAGGGCCAATACCTAAAGCTAAATCCCTTACTGCGCCTCCGACAATAAAGGCTTCATAGCCAGCTTGCTGAAGTGTGTCCGTTACCTTGACTGCATTTTTTGAAAGTAAATTTGGATCAATACGATGCGATTTTTTAGGAACCCGTTTTGGTGCACCAGAGGTGTGGGTGGCAGTATGACGGACCATAGGGTCACGACGCAAAATACGGTTAATAAATTTGGTAATCATGCAAACAGTTCAAGTATGGGCCAGTGACGCTTTGAGGCTTCATCACGTAGGCGAGCATCGGGATTGGTGGCCACAGGATTGCTGACCTTTTCCAGGAGGGGCAAATCATTCAGGGAGTCTGAATAAAAATAACTTTGTGGCAGTTGATCTAGCGCTAAGTTTCGACTGGCAAGCCAATCCTGTACTCGTTGAATTTTGCCCTCCCGAAAACTAGGGATCCCCTTTACCTCGCCAGTGAAATTGGCAAGCGGGTTATCTCCCACGGTAGCGGGTTCAGTGGCCACGAGATGTTCGATGCCAAAACTTTCTACGATAGGTCGCGTAACAAAGCTATTCGTTGCAGTAACAACGCAGCAAAGATCGCCAGCATCTTGGTGGCGCTTGACTAAATCTAGTGCCTGTTGACGCAACTGTCCAGTAATCACTTCTTGCATAAAAGTATCATGCCATTCTTTCAGTTGAGCGCGAGAATGTTCTGAGAGTGGCTTCAAGGCAAAGCGAAGAAATTCTTGGATATTGAGCTTGCCATCCTTATAGTCTTGGTAAAAACGCTCATTTTGCTGTGCGTAATATTTGCTATCCACTACACCAATGCGAGCCAAGAACTGCCCCCATTCATAATCGCTATCGCAGGGGAGGAGCGTGTGATCTAAGTCGAACAGTGCTAATTGAGTCATGAATATTTATTTAGGCTGCAAGAGCTCTCTAACAAGAGGTAAAGTAACAGCACGTTTTGTTTCCAGTGAATAAGCATCTAAAGCATCTATCAAGGCCATGAGATTTGGCATATCGCGATAAAAGCGATTTAATAACCAAGGTAATACATCTGGCGATAAAACCAAGCCGCGCGCTTCTGCCGCTGCTTGTAAGGCTTCTATTTTCTCATCATCGTTCAAAAGATGCGTTTGAAAGATTAAACCCCATCCTAGGCGTGTGCGAAGGTCCTCTCTGAGCTTAAGTGTGCCTGGGGCGCTATTACCTGCCATGAAAATATGGATAGCCTGGCTGCCCTGAACTGCATTCAGAATCCGAAATAAAGAGGCTTCCAGACGCTCAT
>JBIISV010000179.1:0-3410 GCA_044340835.1 Polynucleobacter sp. | reverse complement strand
GAATCACGACGCTTAATTGAGCAGGCGCTTGGCCTACCTATTGAAGAAATCTTTATTCGTTTTGATGCAACACCGGTAGCCAGCGCCTCTGTTGCTCAAGTCCACTTTGGAACTTTACGCGCTACTCAGCGCCACCCAGAATGGGATGGGCGTGAAGTTGCGATCAAAGTCCTACGTCCCGGCATCCTCCCGGTGATTGAGAGTGACATTGCTTTAATGTACGACTTAGCAAAAATCATTGAAAAACTATCTTCTGATGGTCGTCGCTTGAAGCTAACGGAAAACGTTGCTGAGTTTGATCGATATTTACATGATGAGCTCGATCTCATGCGAGAGGCCGCTAATGCCAGTCAGTTAAGAAGATACTTTGTTGATTCAGATAAGCTCATGATTCCGGAAATGTATTGGGATTTATGTCACACCAGTGTCATTGTGATGGAAAGAATGTACGGTATTTCTATCGGACGTTTTGATGAATTACGTGCTGCTGGAGTGGATTTCAAAAAATTAGCAGCAGAGGGTGTAGAGATCTTTTTTACTCAAGTATTCGAACATGGTTTCTTCCATGCAGATATGCACCCAGGCAACATTATGATTAGCCTCGAGCCAGAAACATTTGGTCGATTTATTTCTCTAGATTTTGGTATTGTTGGTGCATTAAGTGAAACGGATAAAAACTACTTAGCCCTCAACTTTTTAGCCTTCTTTAATAGAGACTACCGGCGTGTAGCAGAGTTGCATGTGGAATCTGGTTGGGTGCCTGCCGATACCCGTGTGGAAGAGTTAGAGGGTGCAGTGCGCTCGGTTTGCGAGCCTTACTTTGATCGACCTTTAAAAGATATTTCTTTGGGCATTGTGCTGGTACGCTTGTTCCAAACATCTCGTCGTTTTAAGGTTGAGGTACAGCCACAGCTATCCTTGTTATCAAAGACATTGTTAAATGTAGAGGGTCTAGCGCGTGAATTAGACCCCGATCTTGATCTTTGGCAGACTGCAAAGCCGATTCTGGAAAAATGGATTAGTCGGCAGCTAGGTTGGCGTGGGCTGGTTGAGGGGCTTAAAAGTGAAGCACCTTCCTGGGCAAAAATACTGCCAACCCTACCTCGGCTGGTGGCAGAAAGCCTCAAGCATGCTCGAGACTATGGCCAGAAAAAAGAGGAAAACCAAGAATTAGAGCTTTTAAAGGCACTTTTACTAGAGGAAAGACGAACGCGTCGTATTCTGGTGGGCGCTTTACTGTTCGGGGGCGGCTTCTTGGCGGGAATGATACTAATCGGCCAATATTTTTATTAGTCTTTCTCTGGTCTCGGGCTATAACGCTAAAATAGCTGGTTAGGCAAAACACATGAAAAAATACTTTATCGCTGGCATCTTGGTTTGGGCACCGTTGTCGATCACCATTTGGGTAATCGCTTCCGGATTGGGCGTGCTCGACAGTGTATATGGTTCTGTAATGCATGCAATCATTGTGGTTCTTCCTCATGATGCCGCGATAGATATGCAGCATTTCCGCGACCTTCCTGGCGTGGGGATTTTGATTGTGATCGCAGTGATTATGTTCACTGGATTGCTCGCGATTAGTTTTGCAGGTCAATGGTGGCTAAAGATCTGGGATAGGTTGGTTCATCGCATTCCTATAGTTCGCTCGATTTACTCCAGCGTCAAGCAAGTCTCTTCTACTTTATTTTCAGGAAGTGGCCAAGCCTTTAGCAAGGCATTGTTGATTCGTTACCCACATGCTGATTCATGGGTGATTGCATTTCAAACCGGTGCGCCTGCAAGAGAAGTAACGGCAAAATTAGGGGACGACTACGTCAACGTATTTTTGCCTACAACCCCAAACCCTACCTCTGGTTTTTTCATGATTGTGCCGCGCGCGCAAACCATTGAGTTGGAGATGAGTGTGGAAGAGGCATTGAAGCATATTGTTTCAATGGGATCTGTTCCACCAAACAGTTCAAGTAAGTTGGCGACACCCCAGCCGCCACACCATGTTTGATTTATAGGAAATTGTTATGTCGATGCGAAGCCATACCTGCGGCCAGGTAAATGAATCACTCATTGGTCAAGAGATTACTCTCTCGGGTTGGGTGAATCGTCGCCGTGATCACGGCGGTGTGATCTTTATTGATTTGCGCGATCACCAGGGTTTTGTGCAAGTGGTATGCGATCCAGATCGCCCAGATATGTTTACCTTGGCTGAACAGGTTCGTAATGAATTCTGCATTCAGATTAAAGGCTTGGTGCGCGCACGTCCTGCCGGCACCGAGAATCATGATTTAGCCAGCGGCAAGATTGAAGTGCTTTGCCATAGCTTGGTTATCTTGAACGCCTCTATTACCCCTCCATTCCAATTGGAAGATGAGAACTTATCTGAGACTACTCGCTTAACCCATCGCGTTTTAGATTTGCGTCGTCCACAAATGCAAAAGAATTTGCGTTTGCGTTACAACGTCGCCATGGAATGCCGGCGCTACTTGGATGCCGCAGGTTTCATTGATATTGAAACTCCAATGTTGACAAAGAGTACTCCTGAGGGGGCACGTGATTATTTAGTCCCCTCACGCGTTCATGATGGTCAGTTCTTTGCATTGCCGCAGTCCCCTCAACTGTTTAAGCAGTTACTCATGGTGGCTGGATTTGATCGTTACTATCAAATTACCAAGTGTTTCCGTGACGAAGATTTACGAGCTGATCGTCAGCCTGAATTTACCCAGATTGACTGTGAAACTGCTTTCTTAAATGAATTAGAAATTCGTGAGTTGTTTGAAAACATGATTCGTCATATTTTCAAAACCACGATGAATGTTGAGTTGCCCCAGCCATTTCCAATGATGCCTTATTCAGAGGGTATGGCGCGTTTTGGTTCAGATAAGCCAGATCTGCGTGTGAATTTTGAATTTACTGAATTGACTGACTTAATGAAAGATGTTGATTTCAAAGTATTCTCAGGCGCAGCAAACCAAGAGGGTGGCCGCGTAGTGGGTTTGTGTGTACCTGGTGGTGCCGAGATTAGCCGTAGCGAAATTGATGACTACACTCAATTTGTAGCCATTTATGGCGCCAAAGGTTTGGCATGGATTAAGGTTAACTCTGTTGCTGAAGGTCGCAATGGTTTGCAATCACCGATTGTGAAGAATTTACATGATGCTGCGATTGAAGGCATCTTAAAGCGTACTGGCGCTAAAGATGGTGACATTATTTTCTTTGGTGCCGATAAAGAAAAAGTAGTGAATGATGCTATCGGTGGATTGCGCCTGAAGATTGGTCATTCAGCTTGGGGCAAGGAGCATGGCCTCTCTACTGAAGGCTGGAAACCATTGTGGGTAGTTGATTTCCCGATGTTTGAATACGATGAAGACAATGCTCGCTGGGTTGCATGCCACCATCCATTTACCAGCCCTAAAGAT
>JBIISV010000178.1:0-3427 GCA_044340835.1 Polynucleobacter sp. | reverse complement strand
GCGAAGCCTGGTGAAGGTGGTCAATTGCCAGGCGGTAAAGTTTCCGATTACATCGGTAAATTACGCTTCTCTGTTCCAGGAGTGGGTTTGATCTCTCCCCCTCCGCACCATGATATTTATTCAATCGAAGATATTGCACAATTGATTCACGATTTGAAGAATGTGAATCCAGCTGCCGATGTATCTGTGAAACTAGTCTCTGAGGTTGGTGTCGGTACGATTGCCGCTGGTGTTGCGAAGGCCAAAGCAGATCATGTTGTGATAGCTGGTCATGACGGCGGTACTGGCGCATCTCCACTATCTTCTATTAAGCACGCCGGCTCACCTTGGGAGCTGGGTTTGGCTGAAACCCAGCAAACATTAGTACTCAATGGTTTGCGTAGCCGTATTCGTGTACAAGCTGATGGCCAAATGAAAACCGGTCGTGATGTTGTGATTGGTGCATTGTTGGGTGCCGATGAGTTTGGTTTTGCAACAGCGCCATTGGTTGTTGAGGGCTGCATCATGATGCGGAAGTGCCATTTGAATACTTGCCCAGTAGGCGTTGCTACTCAAGATCCAGCATTACGTAAAAAGTTCTCTGGTAAGCCAGAGCATGTGGTGAATTTCTTCTTCTTTATTGCAGAAGAAGTGCGAGAGATCATGGCGCAACTCGGTATTCGAAAATTTGACGACTTGATTGGTCGTGTTGATCTCTTAGATACCCGTAAGGGGATTGAGAACTGGAAAGTCCATGGTTTAGATTTCAGTAAGATTTTTGCTGAGCCAGCAGTAGCTCAGGATGTTCCGCGTTATCAAACCCTGACTCAAGACCACGGTTTATCTAGTGCGCTAGATAACATTTTGATTGAGAAGAGTGAGCCTGCGCTGCAGCATGGTGAGAAAGTCTCTTTCATTGTTCCAGTGAAAAATGTGAACCGGACGGTTGGTGCAATGCTTTCTGGAGAAATCGCTCAGCGTTATGGCCATGCTGGCTTACCTGATGACACTATTCATATTCAGCTGAATGGTACTGCTGGTCAAAGCTTCGCAGCTTTCTTAGCGCGCGGCATCACCTTGGATTTGGTTGGCGATGGCAATGACTACGTAGGCAAGGGCTTATCTGGTGGCCGTGTCATTGTGCGTGCGCCACATGAGTTCCGTGGCGATACAGCTAAGAACATTATTGTTGGCAATACCGTTCTTTACGGCGCAATCGGTGGCGAGGCTTTCTTCAATGGCGTTGCTGGCGAGCGTTTTGCAGTTCGTAACTCTGGTGCGACAACCGTCGTTGAGGGTACTGGCGATCACGGATGTGAGTATATGACTGGCGGTACTGTTGTCGTCTTAGGTGAAACTGGCCGTAACTTTGCTGCAGGTATGAGCGGTGGTATTGCCTACGTGTATGACGAAGATGGTCTCTTCGCCAAGCGCTGCAATACGAGTATGGCAACTTTAGAAAAAGTATTACCTTCTGCTGAGCAGATTGCCAAGATGCCGAAGTCTGGATGGCATGCCCCTGTTGATGTGAAAGATGGTGGTGAACGCATGACGGATGAGCAAATTTTGAAGGGTTTGATTGAGCGACATTTCCGCCATACTGGTTCAGAGCGAGCAAAAGCGCTCTTGGCTGATTGGGAAAATGCCCGCGGTCGTTTTGTGAAAGTACTTCCTACTGAGTACAAACGTGCTTTAGGTGAGTTGTGGGAAAAAGCGCAAAAGAACACTGTCACTGCGTAATTCGCTAATAAGTTACTTGATCAATCAAGAGATAAAGAAAAGATACTAAGGATTCGATATGGGTAAGGTCACTGGATTTATGGATTTTGAGCGCGTAGATGAAACCTACGAAGCTCCCGTTAAACGCCTCCATCATTACAAAGAATTTGTTGCTGTATTGACGGATGAAGAGGCTAAAGTGCAGGGCGCGCGTTGCATGGATTGTGGGATTCCGTTTTGTAATAACGGTTGTCCAGTCAATAACATCATTCCCGATTTCAATGACTTGGTATTCCATAGTGACTGGAAGAATGCATTAGATGTTTTGCAATCAACCAATAATTTTCCTGAATTCACCGGCCGTATTTGCCCAGCACCTTGCGAAGCTGCTTGCACATTGGGTATTAATAGTGATGCGGTTGGTATCAAGTCTATCGAGCACGCGATCATTGATAAGGGCTGGGAAAATGGTTGGGTTAAGCCGCAGCCACCTATCACTAAGACCGGTAAAAAAGTCGCTGTTGTTGGTGGCGGTCCTGCTGGTATGGCGACAGCTCAGCAATTGGCGCGTGTCGGTCATGACGTTACTGTGTTTGAAAAGAATGATCGTGTTGGCGGATTACTCCGCTACGGTATTCCTGATTTTAAAATGGAAAAGTGGTTGATTGATCGTCGTGTTGAGCAGATGCAAGCTGAAGGTGTGAAATTTGAAACTGGCGTGTTTATTGGTAAAGAAGCTATTGGCGCTGAAGTAAAAAATTACTCAAGCAAAACAGTTTCCCCTGATCAGCTGATGAGAGATTTTGATGCCGTTGTGATTAGCGGTGGGTCTGAGCAGCCACGCGATTTGCCGGTTCCTGGCCGTGAGTTGAAGGGCGTTCACTATGCTTTAGACTTCTTAATTCCTCAGAACAAAGAAAATGCTGGCGACTGCAAAAATGAAATTTCTGCAGCGGGTAAAAATGTGGTGGTCATTGGTGGTGGCGATACTGGATCGGATTGCGTTGGAACGTCTAATCGTCACGGTGCCACTAAGATCACTCAGTTCGAATTAATGTCGCAGCCACCAGAAGCAGAGAACAAGCCTTTGGTATGGCCATACTGGCCAACCAAATTGCGCACTTCTTCCTCCCATGAGGAGGGTTGCGATCGTGACTGGTCTGTGGCTACTAAGCGTTTTGAGGGTAAAGACGGCAAACTTGAGAAATTAATCTGTGTACGTTTAGAGTGGAAAGACGGCAAGATGACAGAAATGCCAAACTCTGAATTTGAAATTAAGGCAGATTTAGTATTTTTAGCAATGGGTTTTGTGTCCCCTGCAGCTCAAGTCCTGAATGCGTTTGGTGTTGAAAAAGATGCTCGCGGTAACGCAAAAGCCACTGTAGAAGGACAAAATGCCTATCAAACCAATATTCCTAAGGTATTTGCTGCTGGTGATATGCGTCGTGGTCAATCTTTGGTCGTTTGGGCAATTCGTGAAGGTCGTCAAGCCGCTCATGCAGTAGATGAGTATTTAATGGGGTCATCTGTTCTCCCGCGATAATATCGAGGATATGAACAGTAGCCACTCCAACTTGGCGGAAGTAACGCAAAAAACCCCGAGTGGTGGCCATGGCGAAGTTGTCGTTGCAATTGAAGACGTCAACTTTTCCTACGCCCCTGGCGAGCGCCAAATTCTATCGGGGCTCAATATGGAGTTCCGCCGTGGTCAAGTAGTTGCGGTGATGGG
>JBIISV010000055.1:0-11766 GCA_044340835.1 Polynucleobacter sp. | reverse complement strand
ACGGTGGCGCAGACCCTCGCTATCTAGCCCGACGAATTATCCGTATGGCTTGGGAAGATATTGGTCTCGCTGATCCTAGAGCAATGCAGCTGGCTAATGATGCTGCTCAGACTTTTGAACGCCTTGGCTCCCCTGAGGGCGAGTTAGCATTAGGTCAAGCTGTGGTTTATCTAGCCATCGCAGCAAAAAGCAATGCCAGTTACAAAGCCTTCAATGCAGCCCAAGCCTATGTTGCCAATGATCAAAGCAAGCCAGTCCCGAATCATCTACGCAACGCCCCAACTAAACTCATGAAAGGGCTAGGTCACGGCAAAGAATATCGCTATGCGCATGATGAGCCACACGCCTATGCGGCTGGCGAATCGTATCTACCGGAAGGGATGCTTGAGCCTCACTGGTATGAGCCGGTAGATCGCGGTCTAGAAACTCAGATTAGAGAGAAAATGGCTTTTTTACGCAATCTCGATGAGGAATCCAAAAAGAAATGAATCAAAATCTGGAAAGTGCAAAACCTATCTAACCTTTGAGCAATACAATCAGAAATAGTCTTTTTTAATTTGTTTTTTAAGGATCATCACCATGCGTAAAACCATTGCTTCACTTTTTGTTATTACAAGTCTCCTTGCTAGCGTTTCCTGCTTTGCAGGCCCAAAGGTAGAGTTCAAAACCACTATGGGAAATTTTGTAGTGGAATTAGATGATGCCAAGGCTCCCAAGACAACAGCCAACTTTTTAAACTACGTTAACAATGGTTTTTATAAGGGCACTATTTTTCATCGTGTGATTGATGGATTTATGATTCAGGGTGGTGGCTTCACTCCAGACTTAACGCAAAAACAGACCAATGCACCCGTAGTATCAGAAGCTCAAAATGGTCTCAAGAATCAGACTTACACCATTGCTATGGCCCGTACATCTGATCCCGATTCAGCAACAGCCCAATTTTTTATCAATGTAAAAGATAATGAGGGATTAAATTATCCGAATGCAATGGGTAATGGCTATACCGTATTTGGTAAGGTCATCTCTGGCACTCAAACAATTGATGCCATTCGTAAAATACCTACTATGCTTGCTACAGCACCAAAAATGGGGCGCATGTCAGATGTTCCTAGCAAGACAGTGACGATTGAATCAGCTGCTGTTTTAAAGTAACTTAAAACTATCTCACTTGTGCTCTGCCGGTCAATGCCATGATATTGCTTGATGACGCACAGAGTACTCAATCCAAACCAAGCAGTCGCCTATATCAAGAGGTGCTGCATCACTGGTCCGTGCATCCTCAGCATAGTGATTCAGAGACAGTTTTTTTTGTAGATCAATGCCTTCAAGAAATTACTGCTGCACTGACTCGGGGAGAATATGTAGTTGCTGCGTTTGCTTATGAATTAGGTCTATATGTACATAAAATTGAACGGCAAGGAGAAAAAAATAAGAAAGACTATCCTCTAATTCAGGCATGGTCTTTTAAGTCCTACGAATGCTTAAGCAAACACGATGTCGATACATTACTTGAGAAAAAATTGGTGGCTCTAAACCCCGAATCTCAAGTTTCAGGCGTTGCCAATCTTCATTTTTCTATGGATGAACAGCAGTTCAGCTCTGATATTAAGACTATTCAAGAGTACATTCGAAATGGCGATACATATCAAATAAATCATACCTTACGAATTACTGGCGAGACTTATGGCGATCCGCTTGCCCTGTATGGGCGTTTAAGAAAACGACAGCCAGGAAGATTTGGTGCATTTATTGGTGAAGACTCAAACTGTATTCTTTCCCAATCGCCAGAATTATTTATTCAAAAACAAGGTAATACCTTAACAGCCAAGCCCATGAAGGGCACTGCTAGTGCACTGAATAAATCGGCTGAGAACTTGTCAGCAGATGCGAAGAATCAAGCAGAAAATGTCATGATCGTTGATTTGCTGCGTAATGATCTGAGCCGCATAGCCTTGCCAGGAACGGTAACAGTTCCTCAACTTTTTGAGGTCACTAGGTACGGCGATGTACTGCAAATGACATCGACTATTCAGGCTGAGATAAAACCGGGAATTGGATTGCAGGAGGTGATCAATGCCGTCTTTCCTTGCGGTTCTGTAACTGGAGCTCCCAAGAGACGAAGTATGGAAATTATCCAAGACTTGGAGCCGCAAGATCGCGGCTTCTATTGTGGCGCTCTAGGCTGGATTGATCCTAACAATGACTTTGCATTTAGTGTCCCCATCCGCACTCTTGAAATTCATCAAGATATGAAAACGCATAGCTCACCTTTCACTTTAGGTATCGGTGCCGGTATTACGATTGACTCCGAAGCTCAAGAGGAGTGGGAGGAGTGTCATATCAAAGCCGCTTTTTTAAGTGAGTTGCCCAGCGAATTAGGCTTGTTTGAAACAATCCTCGTACGAGAATCAATCCCCCAGAATATCGGATTACATCTAGATCGACTGGCGCATTCAGCTCAGGCATTAGGAATTCGATTCTCTCTGTCCGATGGCAAAAAAATGATCGCAATAGCCTGTGAAAATTGCACCATTCAAACAGAATATCGCTTGAGATTAGATTTAGATTATGCTGGACAACTCAGTTTTCAGATTGCACCCCTGCTCCCGCTAACTCATTCAGTCAAGATCTTTTGGGCCAGTGATATTCTTTCAGATCCCAGCCATGGTACTCTTTATTCTGGTAATTTTTTATTAAAACATAAGGTTAGCAATCGAAATATCTATGATCAAGCCTGGAAAATAGCTGAGAGTCTTGGTGGATTTGATGGGATATTTATTAATGAGCAAGGGTTTGTTACCGAAGGTGGTAGGAGTAGCGTGTTTATTAAGTCTGGAGAAAACTGGCTTACGCCACCCGTTTCTGCCGGCTTGCTACCTGGGGTAATGCGATCAATCGCATTAAATGATCCTCAATGGAATGCCCATGAAGCCAACATAACTATTCATGATCTTCAAAATGCGCAGGAGATTATGCTTAGCAATGCATTACGTGGTCTGATTCCCGCTCATTTTTAGAAAGCCTTCATGAAGTTTTGTTCTCACTGCGCCGCCCCAATCCAAATAAAGATACCTGCGGATGACTCACGGGAACGCCATGTTTGTGACTCCTGCGGCATAGTGCACTACTTCAACCCACGCAATGTTGTTGGTAGCATTCCTATCTTTCAGGATCAAGTGCTCTTATGTCGACGCGCTATCTCTCCGCGATATGGTTACTGGACCTTACCAGCTGGATTTATGGAGCTCGGTGAAAGTACTAGCGCCGGAGCTGCTCGGGAAACACAAGAAGAAGCTGGTGCAATTGTTAATATTGGTCCTCTCTACTCCCTACTTAATGTTCCCCATGCTGAGCAAGTTCACCTTTTCTACTTGGCCACCATGACTTCTTCAGAATTTCAGGCTGGTGAAGAAAGCCTAGAGGTAGCTTTATTCAATGAATGCGATATTCCGTGGAATGAGATTGCTTTTCCCACGGTAAAACAAACCCTAGAGTGGTTCTTTGCTGATCGTACTGCAGGTGTTTTTGCTGCTGAGAATGAATTTAGCGTTCGTAGTCGCGATATTCTGCCATCGGAAAAGATTTAGGCCACTCAATATATGAGCAATATTAATTGGCTTGGAGCGCAGGATGATTTTCCAAACCCCATTCACTGCGAAGATCCGGATCCCAGTGTTCCAGGGTTAATTGCAGTCAGTGAGCGCATTTATCCTGGCCAGCTTGCTCGTGCATACCAAACAGGAATTTTTCCATGGTACTCAGATAATCAGCCTATCTTATGGTGGTCACCTAACCCCAGGATGATATTGAGGCCTGAGAACTTTAAATGCCATGATTCACTTAAGAAAACCATTCGACATTTTTTATCAGACCCTCACAAAAAAATCATAGTTAATCATGATTTTGGTGCTGTTGTCCGCTCCTGCGCAATCACAAAAAGAAAAGATCAGGATGGTACATGGATCACCCATGAAATCATGGATGCTTACACCAATCTCTATGAGCAGGGGCATGCGCATTGCATCGCAGTGATGGAAAATGGATGCCTGATTGGCGGTCTCTATTGTGTCGCTTTTGGTGGCATGGTGTTTGGTGAATCCATGTTTAGCCATCAAACTGATGCCTCTAAGATTGCGCTAGCAGCGCTTGCTGCCTGGTGTAATCAAAATCAAGTGAAGATGATTGATTGTCAACAAGAGACTGCGCATCTTGATTCTTTAGGTGCCGGACCTATTTCTCGAGATGAATTTTTAACCCATCTGCAAATTGCCATAAAGCAAACTAATATAGAGATTCCTTGGAGATTTGATAAAGAAATTCTACGTCGCTGGCTATGACACAACTCAAAGAACTTCCACTTACAGCGCTGCAGTTTTATGCAACAGCGCCCTATCCTTGTAGTTATCTACCAGGTAAAATAGCCCGTTCGCAAGTTGCAACACCCTCGCACCTCATTCATGCAGATTTATATGGTGAGCTGGTAAATGCTGGATTTCGTCGAAGCGGTTTGTACACCTATCGCCCATACTGTGACGAATGCAATGCTTGCACTGCCACCCGTATCCCGGTGAAAAACTTTAAACCCAACCGCAGTCAAAGACGCTCTTGGAAAAAGCATGCTGGACTAAATATTCGTGTGCTTAACCTAGGGTATCAGGAGGAGCACTACCAGTTGTACCGGCTCTATCAAAATGAGCGGCATGCTGGTGGAGATATAGATCAGGATGATCAGGATCAATACATGCAGTTTTTACTACAAAGTCGGGTTAACTCCAGAATAGTTGAGTTTCGTGATGGACCCCAAGATTCACATCCTGGTCGCTTACGCATGGTCAGTATGGTCGATGTTCTGGACCAAGGTATCTCTTCGGTCTATACCTTCTTTGATCCTAGCAATACTTCAGCGAGCTATGGAAGTTTTAGCATTCTGTGGCAAATTCAGCGGGTCCTCGAACTGGGACTTTCCTACGTATACCTGGGTTACTACATTCAAAGTAGCGAGAAGATGTCCTATAAGGCTAAGTTCCAACCCATTGAGGGCTTGATTAATGATCGTTGGCAACCCATCATTAGGTCATAATATCAACCCATGATAGATAGCTACTCCCTTCTTCGCCCTTGCTTGTTTTCACTAGGCCCAGAGCAAGCGCACAATCTCACGATGAGTGGTTTAGACCGGGCTGAACGCTGGGGTCTATTGGGTCTTTTCATTGAGCAGCCCCCTCCCGATCCTCATCACATTTGTGGAATTCAGTTTCCAAATCCAGTAGGTCTAGCAGCTGGCTTAGATAAGGATGGTAAGCACATTGATGCCCTTGGTGCCTTAGGTTTTGGTTTTCTAGAAATTGGCACCGTCACCCCAAAACCTCAACCAGGGAACCCAAAGCCAAGGATGTTTCGTATTCCAGGAGCCCAGGGAATTATTAATCGGATGGGCTTTAACAATGATGGTGTTGAAGCTTGTGTAAAGCGAGTGCGTCATTCTGCTTATTGGCAAAATGGAGGTATCGTTGGCTTAAACATCGGCAAAAATGCAATTACACCTATTGAGAGTGCTGCTAGCGACTATGTTATCGCTATGCAAGCAGTCTATGAGGTTGCATCCTATATTACGGTCAATATCTCTTCTCCCAATACGCAAAATTTACGCGCGCTTCAGGGAGAGGAAATGCTACGCTCATTACTTGGGTCTTTGCATTTGGCTCGAGAAGCTCTCAGCGATAAACATGGTGTACGCAAACCCCTCTTCTTGAAAATAGCACCAGATTTACAACAAAATGACATTAAACTGATTGCAGATCTACTAATGGAGTTTGGTATCGACGCCATCATTGCGACCAACACAACTATTGCGCGTGATGCGGTTACAGGACTGAAATTCGCAGAAGAGGCCGGAGGTCTATCTGGCGCACCGGTACGACTTGCATCTACAGAAGTAATCAGCAGCCTCAAAGCGAATTTAGGAGATGCGATTCCCATCATTGGCGTCGGCGGTATTTTGTCTGGAAATGATGCCGTGGAGAAGGTGTCTGCTGGTGCAAGCTTAATTCAGCTCTATAGTGGCCTAATTTATCGGGGTCCTGCACTCATTACTGAATGTGCTGCAGCTTTACGAAAGCGATGAGCAATTAGCGAAAACTGCGTTTCATTGAAATTGAATTTCATATTGTGCAATTTGAACTAAAAATTCGCTACAATTAACAGTATGACAACGAGCAAACCTGCAAAATTACCAAAAGTACCTGGTGAGGCTGGAAAAACAGCCATTCAGGTGGTTGATCGCATGATGAACCTACTCGATGCCCTTGCTATTCAAGAAGAGTCTAGCAGCCTTAAAAACCTCGCCGAGCAAACCGAACTGCATCCCTCTACAGCACATCGCATCCTAAATGACCTGGTAGCCTGTCGCTTGGTTGAACGTGGTGATGGCGGCTCTTATCGGTTGGGTCTTAAGCTACTCGAGCTTGGCAATCTAGTAAAAGCACGCTTATCTGTGCGTGAGGCAGCAAAAATACCCATGCGCGCACTTCACAAGCTGACTGGGGAAACTATCAATCTTTCAGTCCGACAAGGCGATGAGATCGTTTATATCGACCGCGCTTATAGCGAGCGATCTGGCATGCAGGTAGTCCGTGCTATTGGTGGTCGGGCCCCACTACATTTAACTTCCGTTGGAAAACTATTTCTAGCTAGCGATGACACAAGCCAAGTTCGAGCTTATGTCACGCGTACTGGTCTATCTGGTAACACCAGAAATAGTATTACAGATTTGCAAAAGCTAGAGGGTGAACTAAATGAAGCACGTCAATTAGGTCATGCGCATGACAATGAGGAATTGGAATTAGGTGTGAGCTGTGTAGCGGCTCAGATCTTAGATGATAGTGGCAAATTGGTTGCGGGACTCTCTCTTAGCTCCCCTACCGATCGGATTCAGACTGCATGGTTGTACTTATTGCAAGATACTGCGCTACAAATTTCTAAAGGCATGGGCTACAAACCTAAGTCAGCAGACCAACAGACTTGATAAAAAATATTACGTGTATTGCCTACATTAACTGGCGAATCACCTGAGGCTCCCCAAATGGTATACGCTCGTACCAATCCTTTACTCTGACAGCATCTGCAAAACGAGATTGTGTTCCAACAGAATCTAGGAATATCAATAGCAATGGTGTGTTATTAACCCGGGCTTGCATTACCAAACATTTACCTGCCGCATTAATAAATCCTGTTTTTTGTAGACCAATATTCATATCACCGGCACGGACTAGGCGGTTGGTATTTAAGAACTTCTGTGGACGATTTGCAATCACCATGGTTAAATCTTGCCAAGTAGAGAACTCCCGAATCATTTTGTACTGATAAGCAGCACTCAACATACGAGCTAGATCTTCAGCTGAAGCTACATTTTCACTCATCAGACCGGTAGGGTCGGCAAAATGCGAGTGGGTCATTCCAATCTCTTTGGCTTTCCGATTCATAGCATCTATAAATGCAGGAATACCGCCCGGATAATTTCTGCCGAGAGTATAGGCTGCACGATTCTCAGAGGACATTAAAGATAGCAATAAGGCTTCTTCACGTGTTAAAACAGTTCCACCAGCAAGACGCGAGGATCGATAGCTACGAACGTCATCAGCATTGATCACAATGGTTTCACTAAGAGATAATTTAGAGTCAAGCACCACCATTGCAGTCATTAATTTAGTGATTGAAGCAATTGGTAGGCTGACTGCAGAATTTTTTTCAAAATACACTTCCTTAGTATCCTGATTAACTACCATCGCTACACTAGACTTAAGACTAAGATCGTCATGCTGTCCACGCAAACCTAGAGCAGTAGCAAATGAGGGTCTTGCCGCTACAGGTGGATCACTACTACGGGTAACTGTCGTACGAACATTATTGGGTTTTTTGGAAGATTTTGCTGACTTCTTTGCCTCTGATTTGACAGGGGCCTTTGCTGATGAGGGCTTGGTTGACTTAGTTGACTTAGTCGTCTTCGACGCTGGAGAATCATTGTTTGCCGCAATGACTTGAAATGATGTAGCAGCAAAAAATGACACCAAACCAACAATTGCCATGAGCCAAAGATGATTCACACGCATCCCTAAATGCCTTCCAAAACTTTTAACATACTGAATGATAATGAACTTTTCTATCAAGGCTGCGCTTATTTTGCAATCGTCGCAGCAGTAGTTGTTTGCCCTCGATTTACTAGGACTACGCCCGTCATGGTCAGCAATAAACCACCTGCCATCATCAAGGTAAATGGCTCATCAAAAAAGAACCATGCCATCACAGCGGTAGTGGGAGGTGTCAGATAAAGCAAACTAGTTACTTTGGTAGCCGCCCCTTTACGAATCATCATAAACAATAAGCTAATTGAGCCAATTGATAGAGGAAAGATAGCCCATAGCAATGCCCCCACAACAGATGCATTCCAGACCATGACACCCGTCTCAAAGAAATACATGCAGATAAAGCAAAGAATGGCAGATACACCAAACTGAATTGAGGATCCCGCACGTAGATCAAATACGGGGCAGAATTTTTTTTGATAAAGCGTACCAAATGTAATCGACAGTAAAGCAGCAAAGGCAAGGATGTAGCTCAATAGCGGAATATGGACAAAGCCGATTTTTTCAGCCACTACCAAAGCCACGCCTGTAAATCCAAAACCCAAACCAATCCATTGGCGAACAGTAACCTTTTCAGAAACCCAGGCAGCAAACCAGGCAGTTAAGATTGGCTGCAGACCCACGATAATGGCAACCAAGCCTGCGGTCATGCCTAGTCGAACGGCAAACCACACCCCTAAAAGGTAGCCGAACTGGAGTAAAGCCCCTGCAACAGCAATATGCTTGAACTGGGACCAGCTTGGCCAAGTAATTCTCCATATCATGCTAAGACATGCCATTGCCATAAGTACGCCTGTAAAGCGCCAGAAAAGGAAAGTAGCGGGCTCCACAAAAGGCATTGCCAAACGCGCAATAACGAAGCCCGTGCTCCAAATAAGGACAAATAAGGGGGCAATCAGGATGTCATGCTTTAAATTCATAGCCAAGCATTCAAAGAAATGGAGTTTTTTATAGCGAATCTTCGATTTTAGGCTTTTTATAAGCTCATCTCATATGTTGAGCTTGAGACGCAGTTTATATTGCAATGCAATATAATTACCTGCGACGAACGTTAGTGATGCCCTTTAATTCCTCAAGACTATTTTGGACGATTCGCAGCGCTTCTGAATCTTTGATTTCCACAGTCAATAGGATTTGAGCTACACCTCGCTTTACTGATTTGCGCAAATCAATTACATGAACGCCCTGCCTGGTCAAAATCTCAAATAACTCGCGCATCAGTTCTGGACGATCTAAACCTGTTATGGCTAAATCTGCAGGAAAAATACGTTTTGAATCACCATTGATTTGAATCTCTCTGGCAGATTCATTCCAAGCAGTTTGAATAACGCGTTCAGGCGCCCTGTCAAGAAGGCCTTTAAAAGTGTTGCATGAGCGACGATGTATAGAGACACCGCGACCTTGGGTCACAAATCCAGCAATGCTATCTGGTGGCACCGGCCTACAGCAACGCGCCAACTGAGTTAGCAAAGAATCAACACCAACAACTAAAACATCGCTCGCTTGACCCTGTTTTCGTGTACTTTGTTTAAGGACAATTTCAGAAGTTGGTGTGCTAGGCCTAACTTCTGATTTCTGCTCTGCTTTGACATCATTCGACTTCATCCCAAGCACTTCATCATCTAGCGCGTTAAACCAGGCCCGTACTCGCGTCCGAGCACGCTGTGAGCGAAGGTAATTGCGACTTGGGCTAATCCAATCACGTGATGGCCCACCATGCTTTACTGCAATAATTTCTATTGTTTGGCCATTCTGCAGCGGAGTATCTAAGGGCACCATAGCTCCATCCACTCGAGCGCCTCGGCAGCGATGGCCGAGATCGGTATGTACCGCATAAGCAAAGTCAATGGGCGATGAACCTCTCTCCAATGAAATCACTTTTCCCAGAGGCGTCAGAACATAAATATGATCATCAATCTCATGATGCTTTAGCTGCTCCCAAGCATCCTCTTTCCAAGAAATCAGCTGCCTTGCCCAAGCAATTTGGCGTTCATAAGTTACAGCAGCGCTATGTGTACCAGCTTGTGCGCTTAGCTTATTTTTTGATGGAGTAGCGCCGAGGTAAGCGCCCTCTTTATAACGCCAGTGTGCAGCAAGACCATACTCAGCCTGACGATGCATTTCATGAGTGCGCACCTGGATCTCGAAAGCAGTGTCATCAACATCCATGACAACAGTATGTAAAGACTGATAGCCATTAGGTTTAGGCCTAGCAATGTAATCATCAAACTCCCTAGGAACAGGTTGCCAGACGTTATGCACTAAACCTAGGATAGCGTAGCAAGACTTAACGTCATCAACCAGAACCCTAAATGCCCTAACGTCATAGAGATTTGCAAAATCTAAAGATTTGCCTTGCATCTTTTTCCAAATGCTATAAATATGCTTAGGGCGTCCTTGAACCTCACCCTCAATATGCGCTAAAGTCAATTCTTGCTTAAGTCTGCTTAAAACTTGCTCAATAAAAGATTCTCGTTCAGCACGCTTACCGTCGAGCATCCTAGCAATATCACGATATATGGCCGGAGAAAGTATCCTAAATGCTAAGTCCTCCATCTCCCACTTCATCTGCCAGATACCCAAACGATTCGCCAAACTGGCATCAATATTCAGGATCTCTTGAGCCCAAGCTTTAGGCATTGCTATTTTTTCTTGAGTAATCCAGCGTAGTGTTTGCAAACGAGAAGCTAAATAAATGAGCACAACTCGCAAGTCATCGCCAAAGGCGAGTAACATTTTTCTCAATATCTCTTCTTGCCCAGAAATACTCAACCCTCCATCGTTACGAACGAGCTTAGCTTGAGCTTGCCTCAGTCCTCGATAGCCTATGAGTAGTTTTGCTGGCTCTTCGCCAATCAATTTAATCAGCGCTTCTTTTCCATGCGTCCGGGCAATATTTTCAGCTGCAGTTAAGGTTGCCTCATCAAGGTGAAGCTGCTTAAGAATACTCAGTACACCAAAAGCATGACTTTCGGAAGGTTCGCCATACCAGCCGTCAACTATTTTGATGCCCGCAGATATATGTCCAGCCTGTGACATGAGCGCCTGCTGACCTTAACTAAAGAATTCTTTTGCTAGAGCAACTTGCTCTGGCTTGACAAAAGCAGGTGCATGACCTATTCCAGGAATTTCAATACTTCGAATATAGGGATTGACCTTACACATCTCCGCTACAGTTTTGGCTGAAAGCAGATCAGAGTTTCCACCACGAACAATTAACATCGGAATATGGATATGTTTAAAGGCATGCCACATGGCCATCTCGCCTGCTTTAGCCATCATTGGATTGACCGATGAAAATGGCACAGAAATCTCTGGGTCATAGTGCAACACCCAAAGACCCTCTTTCTGAACGAGCATTGGGCCATTATAAATTTCCCATTCTTGAGGGGTATGGGAGCCAAATGAAGCGCAGATCTCATTTAAACGTTCTAATGCGTCAGTACGATTAGTAAAGGCAAAAGCTTGGCCAACGTAAGATCCTAAGCGCTTGATTGCCTCTGGTTCAATTCGTGGACCTACATCATTGATCAGCATACGACGAATCGGGCTATTAGGCATGGATGCATAAACCATACCAATGAGACCTCCCATTGAGGTTCCAAACCAATCTACTTGAATC
>JBIISV010000054.1:0-11773 GCA_044340835.1 Polynucleobacter sp. | reverse complement strand
ACTCTTTACAGAGTTTGCCTTTACTTTGGCCAGTGCGGTAGCAGTGTCAGGAGTGATTGCGTTAACTCTTTCCCCGATGATGTGCTCACGGATCTTTACGGAGGAGCAAGAGGCCTCACCTTTTGTGAAAAAGATTGACCATATTTTTGAAAAAGTACACCACAGCTATCAAACGACCTTACGCGAACTCTTAAGTACTTGGCAGGTCATTATTGTGATGGGCGTGATTTTGCTGGGCGGCGTCGCCTATCTGTATGCCACTGCAAGAGCTGAATTAGCGCCAACCGAGGACCAGGGGATCGTCTTGATGTCAGCTTCAGGACCTCCCAATAGCACAGTCAACCAAATGCAGACTTATGCTGATCAGATTTATCAAATATCGGCAGCTGAGCCTGAGTATGAGCAGATGTTCCAAATCACGAGCCCTAATAGTAGTTTTGGCGGTGTATTGCTAAAGGATTGGGATCAGCGCAGCCGCAATGCTACTAAGTTTCAAGAAGATATGCAGACTAAGTGGAATTCGATCGCTGGTGCTCGTGTAGCGGCTTTTCAATTTCCAGCGCTCCCAGGCGCACAAGGCTTTCCAGTTCAGGTGGTAATTAATACGACTGAGTCTTATGAGTTACTCAATGAAGTTTCTCAGGCGGTATTGGATAAAGCCCGTCGTAGCGGCAACTTTTTCTACGTTGATTCCGATTTAAAGATTGATAAGCCTCAAAATGTTTTAGAGATTGACCGTGAAAAAGTCGCTGCACTCGGTATGACTCAACAGCAGGTGGGTAGCGCCTTATCTGCTGCCTTGGGCGGTGGTTATGTAAACTACTTTTCTGTGGCTGGACGCTCTTATCGCGTCATCCCACAAGTCAAGCAAGTAGATCGTTTAAATCCAGATCAAATCCTGGATTACTATATTCGCACTCCTAGTGGACAAATGATTCAGGCGCGAACGATTGCGACAATTAAGCAAAAAGTAGTTCCCCAATCGATTAACCACTTTCAGCAGTTGAACTCTGCAACGATAGCTGGTGTGAGCACCCCATTTATTTCTCAAGCGGATCTATTAGAGTTCATGCGGCAGTCCTTAAAGGAGGTTGCACCGAGTGGTTACACCATGGATTACGCAGGTCCTTCACGTCAGTTCATGGCAGAATCTGGCGGTTTCCTAGTCACCATGTTCTTTGCGATCTTAATCGTATTTCTGGTGTTAGCTGCTCAGTTTGAAAGCTTTCGTGATCCGATTGTGATTTTGGTTTCGGTGCCACTTGCACTCTTTGGCGCCCTCATTTTTATCAATTTAGGATTTACTACTCTCAACGTGTATACCCAAGTTGGACTAGTTACCTTGATGGGTTTAATTAGTAAGCACGGTATTTTGATTGTGGAGTTTGCTAATGAGCTGCAAGAGGCGGGCCGCAGTAAGTTAGATGCCATCGTTGAGGCGAGTAGCGTTCGTCTGCGCCCAATCTTGATGACCACTGCTGCTATGGTGTTGGGCGTAGTTCCATTGGTGATTGCCTCTGGTGCAGGTGCTGCAGGTCGTCAGTCAATGGGTATTGTGATTTTTACTGGCCTATCCATTGGTACGCTATTTACACTCTTCGTGGTGCCGGCCATGTATTTGTTTATTGGCGCTGATCACCAGCAGAATAAATTTAAGCAGCGGTAAATATTCACGAGTATCTAAAGAAAAGGGTGAACCTTGTTCACCCTTTTCTATTCGAGCTTGGGGCGCTCAGATGCTCAAGACTTATTTCATGATATTGAGCTCTTTTTCTGGGACCGCATTGTATTTTGTTTCTGTTTCTATGCGCTTCATCCATGCATCGATATTGTGTAAAGAAGGGCGTGGCCCAGTTTGAGCTGGGAAGGTTTGATTCAAAAGAATCCATCTGCCCACACAGAGTGCCAGCGGAATATCTCCAATATTAAAAGAATCTCCTGAGCAATAGCGATGACTTGCCAATTGCCGATCTAGCAAGGCAAGTAATGTGTTGGTGTCTTGGTACGATTTCTGAATGGCCTCATAGTTTCGCTCGCCTTCAGGTGTTCGAGTCAGCCCTAGAAATGTACTACGCAAGGTTGGCCACATGGTCCCTAATTGCCAATCCATCCACTTCTCAGATTGATATTGACTTGCAATATCGACTGGAAATCGTTTTGACTTATCGTGCTGACGAGTGAGATAACGCAAGATGGTGTTAGATTCCCAAAGTACAAGCTCTCCGTCCTCTAGGGTTGGCACTAAACCGTTGGGATTGAGTGCTAGAAATTCAGGCGTACGATTTTTCCCAAAATGAAGTCCAGCATCGATGCGCTCAAAATCTTGACCTTCTTTAAGGCCTAATTCTGCAAGGCACCATAAAACTTTTTGCACATTGATAGAACTCTTTCTTCCCCATAAACGCATCATAAAAAATTCCCTTTTTAGTTTTCATTAAAGCGATGAATCTATACCTACAAATTTGCTATGAGCAAAAATGAGGGGCTGGCTTTCAGGACTGTGTTGCAGCTTAAGTACTTTAGCAATGATGATATTGTGGTCGCCACCGGTATGTACAGAAACGGTCTCACATTCAAAGTAGGCGGCACACCCTTCGATTTGAGTGAAACCACTGGCTGCAATTGTGTGAGCAATACTCTCGAATTGTTTTTCTTTCACGGTGGCGAAATGCATCGCCATTGCTTCTTGTGAGCGCTCCAGTACATGAATTAGTTGCCGATGGCCCACTTCAAAGTGAGGCATTAGACGGGATTGCTTTTTCAGGCTCCATAGAATGAGCGGCGGCTCTAGCGAAACAGTGTTGAAGGAGCTGATCGTGATGCCATGAGAATTCTGATCGGCATCTAAGCAGGTGATTACCGTGACCCCAGTTGCAAAAGAAGAAAATCCTTTACGTAGCTCCTGAGGGGTAAACGGTGTCATCTGAGTTTGCTTGTTTACTTGACTGCAGCTGGCGCACGTGTTTCAGCAGGAATACTTGTGCCAGGAATTGGCGACAGGATTTCATTTTCTTCTGCTTTTACGCACTTAAAGCGATATTCCTTGCCAGCCTTAGAGAGAAAGCTAGCGCCTTGATAGAAATCGTTCTTGCAGGTGGTATTAGCGAAATTCATGACATCTTGGGGCGCTGCGCTAGAGCTAATGAGACGCATATTACCCATAGACATATTTATTTGGCTTGACGCGCATCCAGCGAGCGCTAAGCCGGAAATCGTAGTTAATAGTAGAATTTTTTTCATGGAAACCTCCATAATCAGCAATGCTCGTTAGGATAAACCTATTACGTATTTGCTGCGGAGAATGCAGTGCTTTTATAAGGAAGAGCGATGTTTAAGGCTATTTTGGTAAATAAAGATGATCAAGGCTATCGGGCTGAGCTTTCTCAGCTTGATGAGGCAAGCCTTCCCGAGGGGGATGTCAGGGTGAAGGTGCTTTATTCCACGCTGAACTACAAGGATGGCTTGGCCATTACTGGCAAAGGTCCAGTAGTACGAAGCTTTCCAATGGTTCCTGGCATTGATTTCGCGGGTGAAGTTTTAGAGAGTGCAAGCCCAGATTTTAAAGCTGGCGATAGGGTGCTTCTGAATGGCTGGGGTGTTGGCGAAGGCCATTGGGGTGGCTTGGCCCAGCAAGCACGTGTGAAATCGGAGTGGCTGATCCCCTTGCCCCAGGGCTTCACGGCCAAGCAAGCTTTGGCTATTGGCACTGCAGGCTATACAGCCATGCTCTGTGTGATGGCTTTACAAAAGCATGGTCTCAAACCTAGTGATGGCGAGGTATTGGTAACCGGCGCTGCAGGGGGAGTTGGCAGTTTCGCCATTACTCTTTTGAGTAAATTGGGTTTTACAGTTGTCGCCAGTACCGGACGCATCTCTGAAACTGACTATTTGAAGAAATTAGGCGCTACCGAGGTAATTGATCGGGCTGCATTATCGGCCCCCGGGAAGCCTCTGGCAAAAGAGCGTTGGGCTGCTGTAGTTGATAGCGTTGGTAGCCATACATTGGCTAATGCTTGCGCACAAACCAAGAGTGATGGTGCGGTTGCTGCCTGTGGCCTTGCACAGGGAATGGATTTTTCATCGACCGTAGCGCCCTTTATTTTGCGTGGTGTGACCTTATATGGCATCAATAGTGTGACAGTGCCAAAAGCAAAGCGTATTGCTGCCTATGAGCAACTGAGCCAGCTGGTAGACCTCAAAACTTTAGAAGAGATTTCTCATGAAATTGGTTTAGAGGATTCTTTGAGGTACGCTACTGAGTTGATGGCTGGAAATGTTCGTGGTCGCTTAATTGTGGATGTGAATAAATAAGGCTGGTAACACTTACTGAGAGGCTTGGGGTTTGCGTACTTTTAGCTCGTCCCAAATCGCCAGCTTCTCAGGGTTAGATAATGCTGACCAGCCTGCAATTTCAGTCAGCGTGCGATAGCAGCCACGGCAATAGCCATTCTCGGGGTTGATGTCACACCAATTAATGCAGGGTGATGGAACTGTAGTCAAAGTAAACCTAGATAGAAATAGATGAATACCAAAAACCAATCCAGCGATCTTAGTTCTATTCATTATCCCCTAGCAGATGCCTTGCCGGAAGTGGGTAATTTGATAGAGCTCGCCCCGGGGGTACACTGGTTGCGCATGCGCTTACCCTTTGCCTTAGACCACATTAATCTATGGCTTTTGCGAGATGAGTATGAGGGTGCTCAAGGCTGGACGATTGTGGACTGCGGTATTGCGAATGATGAGACGCGAGCTGCATGGGAGCAGATTTTTGCTACTCAGTTAGAGGGCTTACCCGTCTTAAGAGTCATCGTTACCCACATGCATCCAGACCATGTTGGGCTCTCCCAATGGCTTTGCGAAAAATGGCATGTTCCGCTCTGGATGTCGATGACGGACTATTTAACTGCCCAGTGGCTCAGCCATAAAGAGGGCGGTGCTGCAGTTGGCGCGCTCGCTGGCGGCGGCGGTTCTGCAGATCATTTTCAGAAGCATGGATTGGGTACGACAGAGGATTTAGAAAAAATTCGGGCGCGCTCGAATTACTATATCAATATGGTGCCAGGTGTACCTAGTCAATTTCGTCGCATCATTGATAGCGAAGTGATTTTGATTGGTGGGCATGAGTGGCAGGTCATCATGGGTTTTGGTCATGCACCAGAGCATGCTTCACTGTTTTGCAAAGATCTTGGCGTCTTGATTTCTGGAGATATGTTGTTGCCGCGTATCTCAACCAATGTCAGCGTATACCATGCCGATCCAGATGCGGATCCTTTGGGTTTATATCTGAGTTCCTTGGATCGATATCTGCCCTTGCCGGATGACACCCTTGTGTTGCCCTCACATGGCAAGCCTTTTAGGGGGATGAAGCTGCGGATCGATCAGTTGAAAGCGCATCATGATGAGCGTTTGGCCGAGACGATTGAGGCCTGCAAAAAACCAGCTACCGCTCATGAAATAGTACCGATTTTATTTAGACGAGAGTTGGATATTCACCAAATGACCTTTGCTATGGGTGAGGCTATTGCTCACCTCAATTACCTACTTCGTCGAGGTAAGTTGAGTCGCCAGCTTTGCGACGACGGCGTGTTGCGGTTTTGCGTGGTTTAGCTGCTTTAGTAGCTTTAGTTCCGGAGTCAGCCGTTGATCCCCCGCTAGCAGCAGCGGTTGCTGAAACAGCATCCCCAAAAGATTTCAGCGCCATCATGGTGGCGTACTGTACTTCTAAGCCCTGAATGGTAGACCGCAAGATATTGAGGTTGAGATTGAGCCAGTTTTCGACACTTTTGAGGTCCTTGATGCGCTTTTCTAGCTCATCGGTATCTAGCCCTGGAAATGCTGAAGCGAAGCCGCCAGAAGCCTTCGAGGCATCAGCAGTAAACGGAAATTGCCCTGGCTGCCCTGCCGCCGCTTGACCCCACATCGTTTTCATCATTTCAAGGCTTTGGTTGAATTCAGGGATAGTTCCAAACATAGGGGCTCCGGGTCAGATAAAAGTAGCTTATTGCCAATACAATAGAGGATTCTAGAGATTAATCCCGGTTAAGCAATGCAATTTAATGGTTTATCCCATCCTTACACACGTGGTCAGGCACTACCTGAGCTTCTAAAGCAGCGTATTTTGATTTTAGATGGCGCTATGGGCACCATGATTCAGCAATATAAGTTGACTGAGGCGGATTACCGTGGCCTTCCTGGTAATACCCGTTTTGAGAGTCACCCAGGTGACATCAAAGGTAACAACGAATTATTGGTCCTGACGCAGCCCCAAATTATCAGCAAGATTCATGAGCAGTATCTCGATGCAGGCGCTGACATTATTGAGACCAATACCTTTGGTGCTACCTCTGTTGCGCAAGAAGATTACAAGATGGCCGGCTTAGCGCGCGAGATGAATGTGATCTCCGCTCAGTTGGCTCGAGCAGCCTGCGAAAAATACAGCACCCCAGATAAGCCCCGTTTTGCTGCGGGCGCCATTGGGCCTACTCCAAAGACGGCAAGTATCTCCCCAGATGTCAATGATCCAGGCGCCCGTAATGTGAGTTTCGATGCCTTACGCGCTTCTTACCGTGAACAGATTGAAGGCCTCTTTGAAGGTGGCGTTGATTTATTTTTAGTGGAAACTATTTTTGATACGCTCAATGCTAAGGCTGCCCTATTCGCGCTTGATGAATTCTTTGAAGAAACGGGCGAGCGTCTGCCAGTGATGATTTCGGGAACAGTGACGGATGCCTCTGGTCGCATCCTATCAGGCCAAACAGTGGAGGCATTTTGGAATAGTTTGCGTCACATTAAGCCGCTGACCTTTGGCTTGAACTGTGCTCTAGGCGCTGCACTCATGCGCCCTTACATTGCGGAGCTTGCGCGTATCTGCGATGCAGCCGTGTCTTGCTATCCAAATGCGGGCTTACCTAATCCCATGAGTGATACTGGCTTTGATGAAACCCCAGAAATTACTTCAAGCTTAGTAGATGGCTTTGCAAAAGATGGTTTAGTGAATCTCGTGGGTGGTTGCTGTGGAACTACGCCAGATCATATTCGTGCAATTGCTAATGCGGTGGCAAAGCGCAAACCACGCGTATTTTATCGTGAGAGTGCGGAGACATCGGTATGAGTACTCAAGAAAATAAACCAGTCAATAAAATAGTAATACCACCGATGAAGCTCTCAGGCCTAGAGCCATTCAATGTCACAGGCGATATCCGCTTTGTAAATATCGGGGAGCGTACTAATGTGACAGGCTCCAAAGCATTTTCTCGCATGATTCTCAATAATCAATTTGATGAAGCGCTAGTAGTAGCAAGACAGCAAGTTGAGAATGGTGCCCAAGTGATTGATATCAATATGGATGAGGCAATGTTGGATTCTGAGGCAGCGATGACGCGCTTCTTAAATCTCATTGCTTCAGAGCCTGATATTGCCCGCGTCCCTATCATGGTGGACTCGTCTAAGTGGAGCGTGATTGAGGCTGGTCTGAAATGTATTCAAGGCAAGCCAATTGTTAATTCGATTTCTCTGAAAGAAGGCGAAGAGCCTTTCAGAAAACAAGCCCGTTTAATTCGTCGATATGGCGCAGCAACTGTCGTAATGGCCTTTGATGAGGCCGGTCAGGCGGATACTTTTCAGCGTAAGACAGAAATTTGCCAGCGTTCCTATGAACTTCTGGTGAATGAGATTGGTTTCCCTGCCGAAGACATTATTTTTGATCCCAATATTTTTGCTATCGCTACGGGCATTGAAGAACATGACAACTATGCAGTAGATTTTATTAACGCTACTCGTTGGATTAAAGAAAATCTTCCTGGCGCAAAAGTGAGTGGTGGCGTATCAAATGTAAGCTTCTCGTTCCGCGGAAACGATCGTGTACGTGAAGCCATTCATACCGTGTTCTTGTATCACGCCATTCAGGCAGGCATGGATATGGGTATCGTCAACGCAGGACAGCTTGGCGTCTACGCAGACTTAGATCCTGAATTACGAGAACGGGTTGAGGATGTCGTGCTCAACCGTTTCAAAGAAAAAGAAGGCAAGACGCCGACTGAGCGTTTGCTCGATATTGCCGACCAGTTTAAGGGCGGTGGTGCAAAGCAGGCTGAGAACTTAGTTTGGCGTGAATCGCCAGTACGTGAGCGTTTAACCCATGCTTTAGTCCACGGCATTACTACTTTTATTGATGAAGATACTGAAGAGTTGCGAACCCAAATTATGGGTACAGGTGGCCGGCCAATTGAGGTGATTGAAGGTCCGCTAATGGATGGTATGAATGTCGTTGGTGACTTATTTGGTGCTGGAAAGATGTTCTTGCCTCAAGTAGTTAAGAGTGCGCGCGTCATGAAGCAAGCTGTTGCTGTTTTGATTCCCTATATTGAAGAAGAAAAGCGTCTACATATCGCGTCTGGCGGCGAAGCCAAAGCTAAAGGCAAAATTGTCATGGCTACCGTAAAGGGTGACGTTCATGATATTGGTAAGAATATTGTGACTGTAGTGTTGCAATGTAATAACTTTGAAGTAGCCAATATGGGTGTGATGGTGCCCTGTGCAGAAATCTTGAAACGTGCCAAGGAAGAAAAAGCAGACATCGTTGGGCTTTCTGGTTTGATTACTCCCTCCTTGGAAGAAATGACTTATGTTGCTCAAGAAATGCAGCGTGATGATTACTTCCGTGAGCGCCAGATTCCGCTGATGATTGGTGGCGCAACGACTTCCCGCGTCCATACCGCCGTAAAGATTGCACCACACTACGATGGTCCCGTGGTTTACGTTCCAGATGCTTCTCGCTCTGTATCAGTGGCTTCAAGCCTGCTTTCTGATGAGGGTGCTAAGAAATTTATTCAAGACTTACGTGATGACTATGTGCGTATTCGTGAGCAGCATGCAAACAAAAAAGCAGCCCCAACTGTTTCATTAGAGACTGCGCGCAAGAACCGTGAGCTCATTGATTGGGCTAACTATGTACCTGAGAAGCCAAAGTTTATTGGACGTCGTGTTTTCAAGAATTTTGCTTTAAGTGATATTGCCAAATATATTGACTGGACACCGTTCTTCCAAACGTGGGATTTAGCTGGTAAGTTCCCGGCCATTCTCGATGATGAAGTGGTAGGCATAGAAGCCCGCAAAGTCTTTGCTGATGCTCAGTTGTTGCTAGATAAGCTGATTAAAGGCCAATGGCTACAAGCGGATGCAGTAGTTGCTTTCTATCCTGCTAATGCGGTTGGTGATGATATCGTCTTATATAGCGATGAATCTCGTGAGCATCCTTTATTTGTCTGGCATAACTTGCGCCAACAGGCCGAACGCCCGGTAGTTGATGGTGTGCGTCGACCGAATCGTTGTTTAGCAGATTATGTGGCGCCAAAAGATTCACATGTCGCTGATTACTTAGGCTGCTTTGCGGTTACTACAGGCCATGGTGTTGAGAAGAAAGTGGCTGAGTTTCATGCGCAGCATGATGACTATAGTGCGATCATGTTGCAATCCTTAGCCGATCGTTTAGCAGAGGCATTTGCTGAGCTGATGCACCACCGTGTTCGTACCGATCTTTGGGGTTATGCTACTGATGAGATTTTGACAAATGATCAAATGATTAATGAGGAGTATCGTGGCATTCGCCCAGCTCCTGGATATCCAGCCTGTCCTGCCCACGAAGTCAAAAAAGATTTATTGCGTGTCACTGGTACAGAGGATATTGGCATGACTTTGACCGAATCGATGGCTATGAATCCCGCTTCTAGCGTCAGTGGTTTTTACTTAGCCCATCCAGATGCGCGCTACTTTAACGTCGGCAAAGTTTCTACCGACCAGATTGAAGATCTGGCTAAGCGCCGTGATGAATCTATTGAGGATGTACGTCGTCAGTTGGCTAGTTCAATCGACTAAATATCGATTAAACGCCCCACATAACGGGTTCATCTTTGGCTTTAGCTTGCTTCAAGAGCTCTAAGAAAGGGTAGGCGCGCTGCCCCAATCTGTCTGCTAACTTCGGCTTTTCGGTATTTGCTTCTCCAGCATCATTACTTTTAGCCCTTACTTCAAGATCTTTTAGAATAGCTGCTTCTAGGGTAGTTATGAGGGTCGGCAGTTGCTCAATCGTCAAAATCCCTCTCGGCTCCAAGGGGCGAGCCAAAATATCAAATATCCTTTGGGTCAGGTCGGCTAGCATGATGACGTCTGGACCGGCTTTGGAGCGAAATTGATAGATCATTTCAATAGCTTACCACCTGATAAACTCACTTATCTATGTTGTTAACTAATAAAAATTCTTTAATTGAAATGCTCGGCTCGGCGCTACAAAGTTTGGCGCAGGAGCGTGGTTTGGGAGAGGTCCCACAGCCTCGTTTGGAGCGTCCTAAGGCGGTAGATCATGGGGATGTCGCATGCAATATCGCGCTCCAGCTGTCTAAAGCGTGGAAGCTCAATCCTCGGGAGTTGGCGCAAGCTCTAGTTGAGCGTTTAGAGCAGCAAGCTGCTTATGGTGCCCTGATCGCTTCTTGTGAAATTGCAGGCCCTGGCTTTATTAACTTTCGGTTGAGTAACGCTGCTAAAACCAGTGTGGTTCGCGAGGTTCTAACAGCAGGATCCCAATTCGGCCAATTGGCTCCAGCAGATGCCCCAGTACCTAATGCCATGATTGAATTTGTATCAGCCAATCCAACGGGCCCTTTGCATGTGGGTCATGGTCGTCAAGCTGCTCTAGGCGATGCGTTAGCAAACCTATTGGCAACCCAAGGCATTCGGGTGCACCGTGAGTTTTATTACAACGATGCTGGCGTGCAGATTGCCAATCTAGCGCTTTCTGTTCAGGCGCGCTTAAATGGCTTGAGGCCGGGAGATACCGCTTGGCCAGAGAATGCCTATAACGGTGAATACATTGCTGAGATTGCAAGCGCCTATAAAGCAGCTCCGGGATATCAAGATGATTTATCCGATGTAGAAAAGATTGAATCAATCCGTCAATTTGCTGTCGCTTACTTGCGCAATGAGCAAGATATTGATTTAAAAACCTTTGGCGTGAAGTTTGATTGTTATTACTTAGAATCTTCTTTGTATACGGATGGCAGTGTTGAAAAAATTGTTGAGGATCTGAAAGGTATCGGCAAGACCTATGAGTCTGAGGGCGCACTCTGGCTCAGGACAACAGATGATGGCGATGATAAAGATCGCGTGATGCGTAAGTCCGATGGGAGCTTTACTTACTTTGTCCCAGATGTGGCTTATCACACTAGTAAGTGGAGTCGTGGTTTTAAGAAGGTAATCAACGTCCAAGGCAGCGATCATCACGGTACGATTGCCCGCGTGCGCTCCGGCTTACAGGGCGTGGCGCAGAAGCGTGGTTGGGACATCCCAAAAAATTACCCTGACTATGTGCTGCATAAGATGGTTACAGTCATGCGCCATGGTGAGGAAGTCAAAATTTCTAAGCGTGCAGGGTCTTATGTAACAGTCCGTGATTTGGTTGAATGGTCTGGTGACATTACGCCGGAGATGACTGCTGATGAGCGCGCCCTGGCACTGCAGCGTGGAAGAGATGCTGTGCGTTTCTTCTTAATTTCACGTAAAGCAGATACCGAATTTGTCTTTGATGTTGATTTAGCATTACAGCAAAATGATGAAAACCCCGTGTTCTATGTGCAATATGCCCATGCACGTATTTGCTCTATCTTGACTCAATGGGGCGGTCAGGTATCTGAGCTTAAATCAGCAGATCTGTCTTTACTCCAAAGTAAGGCTTCTGATCACTTATTACGTCGCTTAGCTGAGTATCCAGAAATACTTACTG
>JBIISV010000177.1:0-3493 GCA_044340835.1 Polynucleobacter sp. | reverse complement strand
CCCGTGATTGCTTCGGTGAATTTGTTCAAGTTCTGAAAAACTTTGATGCACTCGTACTCACTGAAGTGTATCCGGCTGGTGAAGTGAAGATTCCAGGCGCAGACAGTCAAAGCCTAATGAAAGCAGCGCTTGTAGCTGACGAGCCTTTGCAGAGCTCTTTAGATAGTCAGGCGGTAGTTTTCGCAGCCAGTGTGGCTGAGATGCCCGAAAAATTAAGTGCCTTGTTGCGTAATGGCGATGTCTTAATCACGATGGGTGCTGGCTCTATTTCCGGATTGCCTCTTATATTGGCGGGGGCAAAACATGCCTAAGCAAAATCAATTGCTGATGTCATGGGGTGAGCGAGTGAAGCAGGATCTCGCCACTTTGGACGTTCAGTCTCTTGGTCGGGTTGGAGTCTTGCTAGGTGGTTGCTCTGGTGAGCGCGAGATTTCATTAATGTCTGGTAAAGGAGTGCTAGAGGCATTACTTTCTAAAGGGGTTGATGCGCATCCGTTTGATCCAGGATTACGCTGCCCAACAGAGTTGGTGCAAGAAGGCTTTGATCGTATCTTTATCTCCTTACATGGACGTTATGGTGAAGATGGCACGATTCAGGGATTACTCGAGCTTTTGGGATTGCCTTACACCGGAAGTGGTGTGCTGGCCTCCGCATTGGCAATCGACAAAATTGCAACTAAGCTTGTCTGGCTAAGTAGCGGCCTTTCTACTCCAGAGTTCCAAGAGCTGAGTGCTGATAGCGACTGGAGTGCAGTAGTGAAGCACTTGGGCCTACCATTAATCGTAAAGCCTGCGCATGAAGGCTCTTCACTCGGCTTGACTAAAGTGAAATCTGTCGAAGAATTACCTGCAGCCTATCAGCTTGCCGCCGCAATGGATAAAAAAGTGATTGCTGAGACTTGTATTGTTGGTGATGAGTTGACTTGCCCATTGGTTGGATTTGGATCTAGTGCTGAGGCTTTGCCAGTGATCAAAATTATTCCACCAGAGGCTAATTACGATTTTCACAATAAGTATTTCTCCAATGAGACGAAATATTTATGCCCAACTGATCTAGCACCAGAGGTAAATCTGGCTGTTCAAGAATTAGCCTTGGCAGCTTATCGTGCACTCGGTTGCAAAACCTGGGGTCGGGCTGACATCATGCTCGATCAAAAAACGGGCAAACCATATCTTTTGGAGATGAATACCTCTCCTGGAATGACTTCACATTCTTTAGTACCAATGGCAGCTAAAGCGGCTGGTATTGAATATGCAGAATTAGTACTCTGGGTGATTTATCAGACTCTCAATGACAAAGGGGTTATATCAGTATGAGCGGTATGAGCTACTTCTTAAGCGGCTTGAGCGAAGTATTTGCTTCGCTGGCATCTCCACTTTGGAACCATCCAGAGCGGATGCAAAAGTTGAGTCGTTTCTTGATGCGCTGTTTTGCACTCATAGTTTGCATTGGAGTTCTAGTGTGGTTAAGTCAGCGTCCAGTCTTTGCCTTACGCCAAGTAGTGATAGAGCCAGTAGCTGGAGAAACGCTAAAACATATCAATAAGCCCGTTGTGAAGCAGCAGGTCTTAGAGACAGTTCAAGGAAATTTTTTCAGTGTCAGATTAGAAGAAGTGAAGCGTGGCTTTGAGTCTATGCCTTGGGTACGTCATGCAAATGTTCGCAGGGTGTGGCCAAACGGATTGATTGTGAGTATTGAGGAGCAAAAACCTTTTGGGATCTGGGGGGGCATAGACAGCCACACTTTAATGAATACCCATGGCGAACTATTTGCGGGCCGTGTTTCTGATGTGAGCGATGGGATTGTATTAATTGATGTCTCTGGGCCGGAGGATTCCAGTAAGGAGGTGATGCGTTTATATGAAAAAGCGAATGCTTGGTTTAAGCCTTGGAATACCGAGGTAAAAACTTTAACTCTATCTGATCGTTATGCCTGGCATGTCAAGTTATCCAATGGGATGAAGGTGGAGTTTGGTAGAGATGAAGAGAATTCCGACAAAACGTTAACCGAGGATCGTGTAGCGCGCCTCTTTAAATACTGGCCACAGATTCAAGAAAAATGGGCTAATCGCGTAGACGCAATTGATTTACGGTATGCAAATGGCTTTGCAGTTCATCTTGCTTCGGCAAGCTTGAAAAAGAATGAAGTGGATAACAAAAAAAGCGAGCAGAAGCAATGAGGAGCGAGAATGAGTAAAGATAACCGCGATTTATTAGTCGGATTAGATATTGGAACCTCTAAGGTAGTTGCTTTGGTTGCAGAATTGGCGCCGGATGGTGAATTTAATGTTGTTGGTGTTGGCCAAACTGCATCTAAGGGATTGAAGAAGGGTGTTGTTGTCAACATTGAAGCAACTGTTCAGTCTATTCAGAAGGCGCTTGAAGAAGCTGAGGTTATGGCTGATCGCCAGATCGTCCAAGTCTTTACAGGCATTGCTGGAAACCACATTGTGAGTTTCAACTCTAGTGGAATGGTCGCTATTCGCGATAAAGAGGTGGGTGCAGGTGATGTGGAGCGTGTTCTAGAGACTGCTAAGGCAATCAATATCCCAACAGACCAGCAGATTCTACATATCCTCGTCCAAGAATTCATCATAGATGGACAAGAAGATGTCCGTGAGCCAATCGGTATGAGTGGTCTTCGCCTGGAGGTCAAAGTACATATTGTTACTGGCGCTGTCAGTGCTGCACAAAATATTGTGAAGTGTGTGCGCCGTTGTGGACTTGAAGTAAATGATCTTATTTTGCAGCCATTGGCATCGAGTTTGGCAGTTCTTACTGAAGATGAGAAAGAGCTTGGAGTGGTATTAGTTGATATTGGTGGTGGTACAACAGATATCGCCATCTATTGCCAAGGCTCTATTCGTCACACGGCGGTGATTCCAATTGCAGGGGATCAAATCACTAATGACATCGCAATGGCATTACGCACCCCAACTATGGATGCAGAAGATCTTAAGATTCAATACGGTATTGCACGCCAAGATATGGCTGATCCTACAACCATGATCGATGTGCCAGGTGTGGGTGATCGTGAGCCACGCCCGATGTCTAAGCAGGCATTATCTGCCGTAATTGAGCCCCGGGTCGAAGAGTTATTCACCTTAGTACGAGGTGTAGTTCGGGATTCTGGCTACGAAGACATGGTGTCTTCAGGAATTGTGCTGACTGGCGGAACTTCGTTAATGCCTGGAATGGTTGAGCTTGCTGAGCAAGTGTTCTTGCGTCCTGCACGCATTGGCACCCCTGAGTATCGCGGTCATCTACATGAGGTTTTGCGCAGCCCACGTTTTGCTACCAGTATTGGTTTATTAATGGAGGGCCAGGCGCAGTTATTGCGTGGTCGTCGAGTGTCTCAATCAGGCGCGTTGCAAAGTGTGATTTCGCGCATGAAGGAATGGTTCGCAGGAAATTTTTAAGTTTTTCGTCGTCGTCAATGTAGTACTTATTACCTAGGAGGGTATATGGAATTTGAAATGTTAGATCAAGAAAC
>JBIISV010000053.1:0-12073 GCA_044340835.1 Polynucleobacter sp. | reverse complement strand
TACTCAGTTCAATATTGGCTTGACTCCAGCTTGGGCTCCCATGAATAGTCCACATTGGTTTTCCTTGGCGCATAGGCTTGGATACATTTTGACAAATCCAGCTGATGATTTCTTGATTGATAAAGGCCGCATCAAAGTCTTTCCTCACTTGATTTGGGAAATGGGCCATCATCGTCCAGCAGGCTTTCATCTGCGACAGCGCGGTAACGGTAGAAACTTGAGGATCAATATTACTGGCTAAAGCGCTTGCCTGAGGGGCGGGAAGCGCAAGAACTACAAAGTCATAAGACTCCAAGATTTCTCCGCTCTCAAGGCAATGTAAGATCCATGAATCATCTTTGCGATTTAGCCTAGAGATGGTTTTTTGATATTGAATAGATAGGTCTTTGGCGAGATATTTACCAGGTGAATTCATCTGCGGAGTGCCAACATAACGGGTTTCTGGTGAGCGACTTTCATTCCAAACTCCAGCTTCGTACACCCACAGTCTGGGGTTCCAAATAGCTGCAACACCATTTTTTACCCATGCTCCGACCTCTTCAATAAAGCGCGGATCTCTAGCAGTGAAATACTGGGCACCATGATCTGCAGACCATTCTGGTATTTGGCGTGTACTCATACGTCCGCTAGGGCCGCGACTTTTTTCAAAGATATCAACCGATATTCCAAATGATTGCAATTGGCTAGCGCAAGAGAGGCCTGCAATCCCCGCGCCAATCACAGCTACCTTTTTAGTCTTAGCGTTCGCATTCATTGCTTAAGGCGTATTTCTCGAAAGGTTAAATTAATCCGAGGGCCGATCGCGATCTTGGTTTTCAGTAGAGCGTGCTGCCAGTGCTCCTGAATGGGCGGATGCATGATGAGTAGACTCCCATTTTCAAGAAATAAGGATGAGGTAGTCTTGTCCTGCTTATGGCGAAAGGCAAATTTACGTCGAGCACCAAGGCTGACTGATGCAATGGGAGTGCTGTTATTTAACTCTTTCTCATCATCGCTATGCCAGCCCATACCTTCATTGCCAGTGTGATATAGATTAAGCAAGCAAGAGTTGTAGGTATAACCAGTCGCCCGTTCAAGCTTGTGCTTGATTTCCAGTAAATCTTTGGTCCACTCCTGAGGTACTTTTTGAACCCCAGAATAGGTATATGAGCATTGAGAGTCTCCCACCCAAGCCACTTTTCTACTGGTGGTCACTATCTTTCCAAACATCTGAATGCGATCAGATTCCCATGAGACCGAGCTCAGCAGGCTTTGGAATAAATCATCACACTCATCGAGCTTGTAAAAGCCGCTGAAATAATCGGCTTGGCCATCTTTAGCCAAGATAACTGTGGGCTCTGGGTGATCAAAAAGCAGGTTTTGCATAAAAATACAGTGGTGCTAGTGGCGTGTGCGGTGTTTCATGAAAAACTCTAGAATAGACTTCATTATGAATTATTCGAATTAAAGCGACTGAATTATGAAAACTCCAGATAAGCGTTGTTGCGGCTCGGGCGTCTGCATCATCAATGATGCGGGAGAGTGTTGGTGTGGCCAGGTATGGGATGGCGAGAAAATGAGCGCGCCACCTCTCATGTCAAAAACGAGCCAATCTTCTGACCCTAGCATTGAGCTGAAAAACACTAAACCCGAATCCTAGGCCCTTTGAATGCCTTGGTCAGCTAGATCCGTAGACTCTACGGAGTGAGTGAGCAGCTACGCCATCCTTCAGTGCTTCTCTTACCGGTATCGCCATGAGTTGGATCGAGGAACTCATTGCCAAGCGTTCTAGACGCCTTGGTTCAGGGCGTTCGATGATAGGGTATGCCCAGTTTGGCAGATTGAGAAAGCCCGCCTTAGTGATCATTTTTACAAATGGCCTAGCGACGAGACTGCTGGGAAAGTTCTCCAATAAAGCAATAATACTTTTTGCTCTATCCCCATAATGCAATTGAGGGATATAGTTCCGAATTGCTTGATCAGTTGCAGCATAAGATTGGGGTAAATTAATCGCTCCTAATCTTTCTCCTAGCATTTTCATCTCCAAGAAATACTGATCTTTTTGGGAGTTGCCAAGAGGCTCATTTCTGTAAGACTCATATGAATGAATAAAACTGCGAGTTTCTGTTAGGTGAACCCATGCCAGCAACTCAGGATCATCTGCTCTATAGGGTTTATTAAATTCATCAAAGCCACTGACCTTTTGATGAATATGATTCACGCGATCAATCACGCTATCCGCCATCCCCTTTGGGCCGTAGGTAGTTGCAGCGATAAAAAAAGCGGTTCTTCCAAGTCTGCCTTTCAGATCCTCTCTAAAGCTGGAGTGATCCCATACCCCAGCCAGCGCCTTTGGATGAAGGGCTTGCAAAATGAGTGAGCTAATTCCACCAATCATCATCGAAATAAAATCGTCATGTACTTTCCAGGCAATTGACTCTGGGCCAAAGAGGCCTCTATCTCCTGCTGGGGTTAAGAAGGCGACTGGAGGGCCACCACCTCCTACCATTTCTCGAATAGATCGCCTAATCAGTTCATCAAACATGTGACTAATGCACTATGGTGTCGCGCAAGCCGTCATCTTCGATGAGCTCAGATATCAAATCTAGTCGAATTCTGGGATTGATTTGCGCGAGTAGGTGGTTCTTCTGGGCAAGGGGGAGGGGAAGTAGTTCCGCTAAGCGATTAGAAACCCAGCCACAATCATTGAGGTTCGTGGGTGCTTTGAAGGCCTGACTTCCCAAGAGATCCTCACTTTGAATGATGGACATGATCTCATTGAGCAGAGAGGCCACTTTTTTATGTTCCTTTGCTAATGGGACTTCAGGGTCAGCATCTATCAACTCAACCTGGCCTAACCATAAGCCATCTGATTCCTGTCTCACGTCTAGTACATTGAAACGCTGTGTTCCATAAGATTTCGTCATATAGAGGGCCGGCTGAATCGGATCAAATTCTTCTAATTGGGCCAAGGTACCAACGCTAGAAAAGTTGGCGCTAGCCTTAGCGTCTGAATCAATGGCTTTATCATCGAGAATACTGATGACGCCAAAGGGTGTGCCGTCACGAAGGCAGCGCTTCATCATATCTAAATAGCGTGCCTCAAAAATTTTGAGTGCAATAAATCCACCCGGAAAGAGTGCTGTTCCTAGGGGGAACAGGGGGATCCAAAATGGTGTCGTAAAGGTCTTCGTCATACTTTTAATTTAAAGGATTTAGCGGGACTCTGCTGACTGGCAAAATTTCAGGTTCAGCAGCAATCTTGCATTTAAGCTAAATTGCATACTATGAATGGGAGAGTAAATATGATGCAAAAAATACGGATCAAGCTTGCACGTTGGATTTTAGGTAAGCACTGTCCTTGCTACCAGATGGGTTATCACTCGATGGTCGATTTCCAGCAGCGTAGTGCAGATCAGATTGAGAAAGCCAAAACGGCTAAAGCCGCCAATGACTAAGCTTCTCAACCACTAGTCAGAATGAAAACTTGGAAAATGAGGCGTAATTGCGCCTTATCCCCTAGGCAGCTCTTCAAATACTATCTGGCCTTAGTTTTCTTATCCGTCAGTGTTGCCACTGGTTTTTTATTGGCCGGGATAAAAATCATCCTCTTCTTTACTGCACTGGAGTTAACTGCAGTAACGATCGGTTTTTTGGTGTATTGCCGGCACGCGCTCGATTTTGAGGAAATAGAAATCAGTGGAACACGCCTAGTAGTCAGAAAGTTTATTGCGTATAGAGAAACCGTGGTGGAATTTAATACCCGCTGGGCCCAAATCTCCCAGCCTAAAGAGCATGAAAAAGTATTTTTTATTACCCAAACAGGGCAAAGTATTGAGCTTGGTCAGTTTCTCAGGCTTGAGCAATGCAAAAGACTTCTTACCGAACTCAGGCCGTACTTAGGTTAATGGGTTTGATGCTTCGGGCTAGACCAGTTTTCATGGATAGATTACAACCATAAATACAAAAGGGTTAAAGTTTGGCACCCTGCAAGAAGCGGGATTCGAGCTGATACTAAGATTAATTCAACATATTCACCAAATTCATCATGAACGTTAATACAGCTGTCAAAGCCGCTCTAAATACCTTGGTTGATATTGCCTCACATCCCAATAGTACTCAGCCCGTAACAGGCCTGGAATTAGCGCAACGCCAAAATCTATCGATTAGCAGAATAGAGTTATTACTGAGTGCTTTGCGTGCGGCAGGAATCGTCAAAGGGACAAAAGGCCGTCGCGGAGGCTACACACTGTTACAAGACCCCCGAATGGTCACTATCAAGGATGTGGTTTTAGCAATGAATTACATCAAAAAGCGTAAGGTTGAGGCCTGCGATATCGCTAGTGAACTTTATCAGTCCTTGGAAACGTATATGTTAGGTTGCATGGCAAATGTCAGGCTTTCCGATGCCATCAAAGATTATGTGCCCCGTTTTAGTGATGCGAAAGAAGCTCCTGAGCGTCAGCCCCATTCTTATTCAGAGCCCAAGGCGAATAAACCACCTAAGGGAGAGATTCAAAGGGTGATCAAATCACCATTTCGGAAAGTGGAGGAGGTAGCATTGGGACCGAATTCTATTTTTAGTTTTGGTGACTACTTGCACAAAGCAGACTAAGCAATGAACCCATGATGGGGGTGTTTTTGATTCAGCTGGCATTCAATCATAATGCGGCAAAATAGCATTTCATCATCTTGCGGCCAGCTTCATGAGCGATTCTGACTATCCTACTCTAGCTTTTGTTGATATTGAAACAACGGGCTCTCATTTTGAGCGTGATCGGATTACTGAGATTGGTATTAAATCGCTCAATCATGACCACGTCGATACTTGGGAAAGCCTCATTAATCCCCAAACCTTTATTCCGCAAAATATCCAAAGCTTGACTGGCATTCGGCCGGAGATGGTTAGTAAGCAACCACCCTTTGAGGACTTAGCACTCGAGATTGCTAGAGAGTTAGAGGGAAAAATTTTTGTGGCTCACAACGCTCGATTCGATTACGGTTTTTTGAAGGCGTCATTTAAGAGGGTGGGCATCGATTTCAAGCCTAAGGTGTTGTGTACCGTAAAGCTATCAAGACTGCTGTTTCCGGAACAGTCTCGGCATAATCTTGACACTATCATTAGCACTCACCGCCTCAAGATTAGTTCTCGGCATCGTGCACTTGGTGATGCTGATTTGCTTGTACAGTTTTGGCAGGTATGCGAACGTCAGTTTGGACGCGAGGTTTTATTTAAAACCCTCAATCAACTGATTGGCAATCCTAGCCTACCTCCAAATATTGATAAAGCGCTGATCGACTCTATTCCTGAAAAACCGGGCTGCTATATTTTCTACGGTGAGAATAAAGCCCCACTTTATATCGGCAAGAGTATTTCCTTGCGCAGTAGAGTGATGAGCCATTTTCAGGGGTCTCTCACCTTACGTAAGGAGATGAAGCTTTCCTTGCAGGTGAGAGATATTGACTGGATCGAGACTAGTGGAGAATTGGGCGCATTAATTTTGGAGTCGCGCTTAATCAAGGAGTGTATGCCAAGCATGAACATTAAGCTGCGTCGCTCTAAAGATCTCTGCGCCTGGAAATTAGAATTAGATAGCGGTGGCGTACTCATACCTCACCTTGTTGGTCATCGTGAACTAGCTCCTGGAGTTCAAGAAAACCTATATGGTTTGTTTTATAGCAAAAGAGAGGCGCACTCTTATCTAAAAGCGATCGCAAAGAAACATCGCTTATGCGAAGCGCTCCTCGGGCTCGAGAAGCGCATAGAGGGTAAGGCTTGCTTTGGCTATCAATTAAAACAATGTGGGGGTGCATGCATTGGCCACTCTCCTGTTGATTTGCACAATCTGCAACTCAAAACGGTTCTGGAATTGTTTAAAGTCCAGGTGTGGCCTTACCAAGGCCCCATCGCCATCCAAGAGGCGGGCCACATGCATGTGATTGATCATTGGCGCTATCTTGGGACTGCCATCAACGAAGATGAGCTCTATGAGTTGGCTGACTCCGGGGAGGGTGAGTTTGATCTAGACATTTATAAGATTCTCAAAAAAGCACTATCTGGAAGCTTTAAGTCCCAAGTGCTGGCTTTAGGCCCCAGAGGCTCATAAATACTTTGCATTACCTTAGGTCTTAAAAAACCCCAGCTTTTCTGCTCTGGGTAATTTTTTGAGTCTTGCTTCAGCCTTAGAGGCTTCAGATCGATCAGGGTGCTCTTGGGTTGCTAAGAGGATTACTGGTCTGCGAGCCCTAGTATAACGAGCGCCATCGCCTGAATTATGCGCCTCCAAGCGATGTTCAAGGCGGTTGGTGATGCCAGCGTAATAGCTACCATCAGCACATTCTAGGAGATAAACAAGCCAGGTCAAAATGGGGGTGAATTCGCTTAAAAAGAGGTCTAACAGACTTGAAATTACCAGGAATGCCCCTATATTCTATAGATAAAGATATAGAGATGAGCTAGATAGGATGTACAAAATGAGAATAGATAAATTAACCACTAAATTTCAAGAAGCGCTCAGTGAGGCGCAAAGCTTTGCTTTAGCAAAAGACAATCAATATATTGAGCCAGCCCATCTGCTACTAGCGATGTTGCGTGACTCAGATGGCGGGGCGAAGAGTTTGTTAACACGTGCCGGTGTCAATGTGCCAGGCCTTGAAAAGGGTGCTGAAAAGCTCATTAGTAATTTACCGGAAGTACAAGGTACTAGTGGCGAAGTTCAGCTTGGGCGCGATTTAAGTAACTGGCTCAATCTCTGTGAGAAAGAGGCCAATAAGCGTAATGACCAATTTATCGCTGGCGAGTTGTTCTTGCTAGTGGTTGCGGATGATAAGGGCGAGCTAGGAAAAATTGCTCGTGAGAATGGTTTAAATCGTAAATCGTTGGAGGCAGCGATTGATTTAGTGCGCGGAGGAGAGTCGGTGAATAGTGCAGATGCTGAAGGTCAACGTGAAGCCTTAAAGAAATATACCATTGATTTAACTGAGCGAGCTCGTATGGATAAGCTTGATCCGGTGATTGGTCGTGATGATGAGATTCGTCGCACCATTCAGATCTTGCAACGTCGCGGCAAAAATAATCCGGTTTTAATCGGTGAGCCGGGTGTAGGTAAAACAGCGATTGTTGAAGGCTTAGCTCAGCGCATTGTCAATGGCGAAGTTCCTGAAACTCTCAAAAATAAACGTGTTTTGGTATTGGATATGGCCTTGCTACTAGCTGGTGCTAAGTATCGCGGTGAATTTGAGGAGCGCCTCAAGGCGGTTCTGAGTGATGTAGCCAAAGACGAAGGCCAAACAATCATCTTTATTGATGAGATTCATACGATGGTAGGTGCTGGTAAGGGTGATGGCGCTATGGATGCCGGCAATATGCTTAAGCCTGCTTTGGCCCGAGGTGAATTACATTGTATTGGTGCGACTACCTTAGATGAGTACCGAAAGTACATTGAGAAAGATGCCGCACTTGAGCGTCGTTTCCAAAAAGTGATGGTGGAAGAGCCTAGTGTGGAGGCGACTATTGCGATCTTGCGCGGCTTACAAGAGCGTTACGAACTACACCACGGTATTGAAATCACCGATCCTGCGATCGTAGCAGCAGCAGAGTTATCTCATCGCTACATCACCGATCGTTTCTTACCAGATAAAGCAATTGATCTGATTGATGAAGCGGGTTCCCGCATTCGCATGGAAATTGATTCGAAGCCAGAGGTGATGGATAAGCTCGAACGTCGCCTCATTCAACTCAAGATTGAGCGCGAAGCAGTTAAGAAGGAAAAAGATGAGGCCTCGCAAAAACGTTTGGGCTTGATCGAAGATGAAATCAAACGCTTAGGTGCTGAGTACGCAGATCTCGAAGAAATTTGGAAGGCAGAAAAAGGTGCTGTCCTAGGCGCCGCTCATATCAAAGAAGAGATCGAAAAAGTTCGTGCAGATATTAATAAGTTGCAACGTGAAGGTAAATTGGAGCAAGTTGCCGAGCTGCAGTATGGCAAGCTTCCTGAGCTTGAAGCAAAGCTCAAGTCTGCAGCTGCTGCGGAAGCAAAGGGTAGTAAAGATGGGGTTGTGAAGAATAAGCTCTTGCGTACCCAGGTTGGTGCAGAAGAAATCGCGGAGGTGGTGTCGCGTGCAACTGGTATTCCGGTATCAAAGATGATGCAGGGTGAACGTGATAAGTTGCTCAAGATGGAGGAGTTATTGCATAAGCGTGTAGTTGGTCAAGATGAAGCCATTCGTGCTGTATCAGATGCGATTCGTCGTTCCCGCGCCGGCCTTGCAGAAGAGCATCGCCCTTATGGCTCATTCTTATTTTTGGGACCAACGGGCGTTGGTAAAACTGAGCTCTGTAAAGCCTTGGCTGGTTTCTTATTTGATAGCGAAGATCATTTGATTCGAATCGACATGAGTGAGTTCATGGAGAAGCATAGTGTTGCTCGTCTGATCGGTGCACCTCCTGGCTATGTTGGTTATGAGGAGGGCGGCTACTTGACTGAGCAAGTGCGACGCCATCCCTACAGCGTGATCTTGTTTGATGAGATTGAAAAAGCGCATCCGGATGTCTTTAACGTGCTCTTGCAAGTATTAGATGATGGACGTTTAACCGATGGTCAAGGCCGGACCGTAGACTTTAAAAATACTGTGATTGTGATGACCAGCAATATTGGCTCACATCTGATTCAGTCGATGGTTGGTAAGAAGCAGTTAGAGATTAAAGAAGCGGTGTTCGAAGAGTTGAAGAGCCATTTCCGCCCAGAGTTTTTAAATCGGATCGATGAAATCGTCGTCTTTCATGGTTTGGATAAAGGCAACATTGCTAGTATTGCGAAGATCTTGCTTAAGAACTTATCAGATCGCTTGGCGAAAATTGATATGCAATTGGAGGTCAGTGATGCTGCGCTGAATAAGATTGCCGAGGTAGGTTTTGATCCCATATTTGGAGCCAGGCCTTTGAAGCGTGCAATTCAGCAATATATTGAGAATCCAGTATCCAAGATGATCTTGGAGGGCAAGTTTGGACCAAAGGATACCGTGCCTGTAGATATCGATAAAAAAGGTGAGTTTAGCTTTAGTAAATAAGACTCCGGAAAAATTAGCAGGATTTATCCTGCGCTAGTAAACTCGGTACATGACTGATGCGCTCAAACTAAGGCGTGCAAGTGATGTCCGGGTTATTGGTTTAGTAAGTCTGGCTCACGGTAGCTCCCATTTCTTTCATTTAATCTTGCCTCCCATGTTTCCATGGTTGAAGGCGGAGTTTGGCTTTAACTATGCTGAGCTCGGTTTACTCATGACCATCTTCTTTGTGGTCTCTTGCATTGTTCAAGCAGCTTCTGGTTTTTTAGTGGATCGTATTGGTGCTCGCCCCGTCCTATTAATGGGCTCAGGTTTGCTTGCCTTGGCAGCACTTTTCTATTCGCAAAGTGACAGCTACATGATGCTGGTGATGGCTGCGGTCATTGCAGGTTGTGGAAATGGAGTCTTCCATCCGGTGGATTACACGCTGATAAATCATAAAATTTCACTACCCAATTTGCCTTATGCTTACTCCCTTCATGGGGTAACTGGCTATATTGGTTGGGCTGCTGCTCCGGCCTTCATGGTGGCTGTGGCAACAATCTCAGATTGGAGAATGGCATTTATCTCCGCTGCAATTCTGGAGATGCTTGTTCTCATGATTCTTTGGCTTAGTCGGACGAGCCTATTGGATGATGTGCAGGCAAGGCGAGATGAGTCTGAAGCTAGCCATATGGCAAGCAATCCTGGCGGCGCTCCCATGAGTACTTTTGGATTCTTAAGGCTTCCAATAGTCTGGCTTTGTTGGGTCTTTCTCTTCTTTAGCATGGCAGCAACAACTGGCTTGCAATCTTTTGCACCAACGGCGCTTTTTAAAATCTACGATATTGCTGTGAGCTCCGGCAATTATTATTTAACACTGATGTCTTTGGGCGGTGCTGGAGGAATGTTATTGGGCGGCTATCTTGCTACTAAATTAAAAGTACCTGAGCGCATCATTACGATGTGCTTTATCTTGAATATCGTGATCGTTCTTTTAATAGCAACGGGCTTAGTCCCGATAGATTTGATTGTGATCGCTTTTATTACGATTGGTATTGGCTTGGGTATTGCTGCGCCATCCCGTGATTTGATTATTCGCTCTGCAACGCCATCAGGTTCATCGGGTAGGGTGTATGGGATCGTCTATTCTGGAATTGATTTAGGTGCCGCCCTAAGCCCACTGATTTTTGGAATCTTCTTGGATATTGGCTTTCCTAAACTTTTATTTGTGGGTGTTGCTCTCATGCAGTTAATGATCATCTTGGCTGGATTTAAGCTAGTAAAGATCACTGCCGCTGAATCTAGACAGCAAGTTTCATAGCGAGCTAGAGTGACTTAGATGCCGTTTTCGTTTACATTCTTCCAATGACTAATTGCATACTTTGTAAAGAAGATCTCGAGCCTCAAGAGGGTCAACTCATTTGGCGCGGAGATGACTGTAGGATTATTCTTCTGAATGATCCTGATCTGCCTGGTTTTTGCCGGGTGATCTGGAATCACCATGTCGCCGAAATGACCGATTTGACCTACGGTGAGCGCGATCATCTCATGACCTTGGTATTTGCAGTTGAGGAGGCGGTGCGCTATGTCATGCAACCAGATAAGGTGAATATCGCAGCCCTCGGAAATAGAGTCCCTCATATTCACTGGCATATCATTCCTAGATATCAAGATGATGCTTTCTTTCCCGGTTCAGCTTGGTCGGATAGGGTGCAAACAACACCGGCATCCGTATTAGTATCTCGTGTGAAAAAAGCAGGGGAGCTACCCATTGCCATTCGGGATGCCGTGTCTAGACTGATATAAGTTAGTATTTGAGGATCCCCGAGGGGGTTTTCTGATGCAAAGCAAAAGACAATAATAAAAATAGTAAAACTGGAGACTTGTGGTGATTCAAAAAATTATGCCCAATGTTGTAGAGGCTTTGAAAGATATAGCCGATGGCTCAACAATCTTGATATCTGGTTTTGGAGATGCTGGTTTGCCGGTATTTCTGTTGGACTCTTTGATGGAGCAGGGCGCAAAGAATTTGACCATAGTCAGTAATAATGCTGGCAGTCATGGCGTAGGGATTGCTAAATTGATTGCTGGCGGTCGAGTCAAAAAGATGATTTGTTCTTTTCCGCGTCAGCCAGATTCGGTAGCTTTCGATGAACTTTACCGCCAAGGAAAAATGGAGCTTGAATTAGTGCCGCAGGGTACTCTAGCTGAGCGGATTCGTGCCGGTGGGGCCGGGATTGGTGGATTTTTTACGCCTACGGGGTTTGGTACTGAGTTAGCGAAAGATAAGGAATGTCGTGCAATTGATGGCATCAATTATGTTTTTGAAAAAGCCATCAAGGGTGACTATGCGTTGATCAAAGCCCATAAAGGTGATCGCTGGGGAAATTTGGTGTATCACGGTACCGGCAGGAATTTTTCTCCCATTATGGCGACAGCAGCTCGGTGCACTATTGCACAAGTAAATCACACTGTTGAGTTGGGTCAATTAGATCCAGAGGCTATCGTGACCCCTGGTATTTTTGTTAAACGGGTTGTTTTGGTCGAGGGCAAATCATGATTGACCTTACTGCTATTCGCAAGCGCACTAGCGCTGAAATTTCACAAAGAATTGTCCAGGATTTTCCTGAGGGTGCTCATGTGAACTTGGGTATCGGTCAGCCCATGATCATTTCTAATTATTTGCCACCGGATCGCGAGATCTTGTTGCATAGTGAAAATGGTTTACTGGGTATGGGCCCATTAGCAAAGGGCGATCAAATTGATCATGAGATTGTCAATGCTGGAAAACAGCCTGTGACTATGTTGCCTGGCGCCTCTATTTTTCATCATGCTGATTCATTTGCCATGATTCGTGGTGGGCATATTGACATTTGTGTCTTGGGCGCTTTTCAGGTTTCCGTGAAAGGTGATATCGCTAATTGGCGCACAGGAGATCCAAAGGCAATTCCTGCTGTTGGTGGCGCCATGGATTTAGCGCTTGGTGCCAAAAAACTCTTTGTCATGATGGAGCATCTCACTAAATCTGGTGAGTCAAAGATTGTTC
>JBIISV010000052.1:0-12088 GCA_044340835.1 Polynucleobacter sp. | reverse complement strand
GATGCAGGTTTTGGCGTAACCCAAATTTTTAGCGAAAACACGTTTATTGGTAATGACCGTATTGCTGATAGCAATAAACTGACTGGTGGATTAACGAGTCGCATGATTGAGGCTAACACTGGAGCAGAACGGGCAAATGTAACGCTTGCTCAGCGGCAGGCTTTTACGGGCCAGAAAGTGGGTCTAAATGGCACCATTGCAAACCCTACTACTTATTCAGATACCTTGGGCTCAGCTTCAGTTCGTCTATTGGGTAACTTTAGTACAGATATGTTTGGTCAGTACAACACCCAATTGAATCGCCTGGTTCAAACAACGGTAGGCGGCAGTTGGCGGCCGACTCCTGGAAGAAGTTTGAACTTTGGCTATCGTAATGTTTGGAGTCCGCCAACACAGGCATCCATTCAGAATAATCAACCTTTTGTCCCAGCAGCTACTACTACTGATCAATACAATATTTCTGGGCAATGGCCCATTACGCGTGAGGTTTCTGCCTTGGGCCGTTGGGGCTATGATGCATTAACAACCAAAACGCTCAATACACTGGTAGCGTTAGAGTGGATGCGGGACTGCTGGACTTTACGAGGCGCTTACTCTCAGATGCTCAATACCTCACAAATAACCACCACCCAGATCTTATTCCAAATAGAATTTAGGGGCTTTGGTAGCGCTGGAAGTAATCCAGTTGATATCATGAAGTTTAATGTTCCTGGATATATGCCCACTTCCAAGCCCATACCACCCTCTATATATGAGAACTATCAATGATGCTTAGGAATCGATTTAACCAAGCTCTTGCAGCCATGATGTTGTCTGGGATTGCCCTGTTGCCTCAATTTACTTTTGCGCAAGATAGTTCAAAGACCCTAGTAGATAACAAAATTCGCAATATTGATGGTGTCGCAGCAGTAGTGAATACGGGCTACGTCACGCGCAAAGAAATTGATGATCGCATTACGGCGCTTCAAAAGCAGGGGGCTAAACTGCCAGATGCTGCTACCTTACGCAACACAGTGCTTGAGCGTCTCATCCTTGAAAAGATTCAATTGCAAAATGCTGAGCAAGAAGGGCTTGCGATTAGTAATAAAGAGCTAGACAAAATCATTGGTGATATTGCTGCTAAAAATAAACTAACTATTGCTGAATTAAAGGTCAAGATAGTGGCATCTGGTAGTAATTATGAGCGCTATCGTGAGATGTTGCGCGATGATGTGACTATTAGCCGTTATCGTGAACGTGAAGTTGAAGGTAAGGTCAAAATTTCTGATGCTGAAATTGATAATTTCATTGCAGACCGAAATCGTGAGGTTGCTAGTGCAGAAAAAGTAGCCCGCTCAACTCCAGCTGTAAGAGGTGAGCTAGAAGAAATTAATGTTGCGCAGATTTTTATACCCGCAGATGCTAGTGCAGGTGCTGGCACTCAGGCTGAGGCTAAGAAAAAAGCAGAGTCAATTTTACGTGAGGCTCGCGGCGATGCAGATTTCTTGCGGCTGGGTGCAATAGCTTCAAAAGATAATCCTAAAATTAAGTTTCAGGAGCTAGATTACCGTACTCCTGATCGCATGCCCCAATTATTTTATGAAGCCATTAGAAACATTGGTAGTGGCCAAGTTGCCAATGCCGTTGTGAAGAGCCCTGCGGGTTTCCACGTTCTCAAGGTGTTAGATCGTCGCTCATCAGGCGCGCGTGCTCCTGAGGCTCAACCAACTGCCATACAAGACGGCATTCCATCCACCCCCCAAAATATTATGGTGACCCAGACTATGTCTCGCCATATTTTGTTGCGCAGTCGCGCTGGACTGAGTGACCAAGATGCTGAAAGGCGTTTAATGAGCTACCGTGATCAGGTGCGTGCAAAGACTGCTGACTTTGGTGAATTGGCAAAAAAGTTCTCAGAAGATGGTTCTGCTGCTAATGGCGGAAATCTTGGTTGGATGGGTCCTGGTGATTTGGTTCCAGAATTTGATCAAGCAATGAATCGCTTGCAAATTGGTGAGGTAAGCAATCCAGTGAAGACTGAGTTCGGTTGGCATTTAATTCAGGTGCTCGAGCGTCGTGAAGAGCAGTTAACGATTGAGAAGCAGCGTCAATTTGCCCGAGCGGCACTCCGTGAGCGTAAGTTTGAGCAAGCCTATCAAGATTGGTTACGTGAATTACGTGACACTGCTACCGTGAAGATCATTAACGCAGATGATCCAGCAGCCAGCCCACGTTAATCTTGCGATTTGTTCTGGTGAGCCTGCTGGCATTGGGCCAGAGGTTTCTATTGCAGCTGCAATTGCATTCTTACAAGAGCAGCCCGCTGCGACTATTACCTTGGTGGGTGACCCTAAGCTACTTCCAATAATTAAAGTATCTAAGGAATTATTAACTCGTTTGAAGGTAGAGGAAATTCCTCTTTTTGCGCCAGTGATTTCTGGTCAATTGAATGCGGCGAACGCCCAGTATGTTCTCAATATCCTTGATGCTACTGTGAAGAGATGTCTTGATGGTCGCTTTGATGCCATGGTGACTGCGCCGATACAAAAGAGCATCATCAATGACGGGCTTACCGGGGGCAATACACTTTTTACCGGACATACAGAATACTTGGCCAAGCTATGCAAACAAGACCATGTAGTCATGATGTTATGTTCAACTTTACCCATAGGTTTTTTAGGTCTTCAAAAAAGTCACGCTCTGCGAGTAGCTCTAGCAACTACTCACTTACCCTTGAGTGAGGTTCCTAAAGCCCTCAGTCAAGAGCATATTTTGGCAACCATTCGTATTGTTGAGCATGATTTGCGTACAAATTTTGGAATTGCTAAGCCTGTGATTCGGGTTGCAGGCATCAATCCCCATGCAGGTGAGTCTGGCTATCTAGGGCGGGAAGAGATTGAGATCATTGCCCCAGCTATTGCAGCAGCCAAAGCACTCGGAATTTGGGTGAGTGGACCCTATCCAGGGGATACCATGTTTGATGCTGGCTGCTTAGAGACTGTGGATGCATTTATCGCGATGTATCACGATCAGGGCTTGGCACCATTTAAATTTGTGAGTTTTGGTGGTGGAGTGAACGTCACCCTAGGTCTTCCGATTATTCGGACCTCAGTAGATCACGGCACTGCCCTAGATATTGCTGGTAAAGGTATAGCAGATGCTGGCAGCATGCTTGAGGCTTTAAGACTCGCTTACGAGTTAGCAGTCAATTCTCATAATGCAAAAAAATGATGCACCGTGCTCGTAAGCGATTCGGCCAAAACTTTTTGCAAGACTCGGGGGTCATTTATTCCATAGTAGCGGCAATTAATCCCAGTGAAAATATGCATGTGATGGAAATCGGCCCCGGCCTTGGCGCACTCACTAGACCTTTGCTTGGTAATCTTGATCACCTAGATCTACTTGAGATTGATCGAGATTTAGTGGCATATTGGAAGCAAGAAAATCTCAAAGGTCTGCATGTTATTGAAGGAGATGCGCTCAAATTTGATTTTTTAGAATGGGCAAAAGCACGTTCAGATAGTAGTGGCTTATGTAAGGTAGTGGGCAATCTACCTTACAACATATCTTCGCCACTACTCTTTCATCTCGTTTCTGCTGCCCATGAGATTGATGAGCAAGTATTTATGTTGCAGGCTGAGGTGGTAGAGCGTATGGTATCGAAGGCTGGCGGTTCAGAATTCAGCAGGCTATCTGTGATGCTACAAGCGCGCTATGACATGGAGCTTGTGCTTGAGGTACCACCGGAGGCATTTGAGCCTCAGCCTAAAGTGAACTCAGCAGTAGTACGTATGATTCCACGACGGGATTTTAATTTAAGTGATGTGCAGTGGCATGCACTGGAAAGAGTCGTAGCGGCGGCATTTTCCCAAAGAAGGAAAATGTTACGTACCAACTTATCAAACTTTGCTGAGCGGCTAGTCTTATCTGAGTCTGAATTAAAAGCGCGGGCTCAAGATATTCCAGTAGAGCGCTATATTGAATGGGCTAAGATCATAGCCACATAAATTCTTCAATCAAGATTGACTACTGATAAGCGCTTGGATCAATTACCCGCATTTCAGCTTCAATCCATTTTTCTACTTCCTGATGAAGTTGTCCGCCTGTTTTTCCGGTAGAAGCAATGGCAGGGCCAATTGAGAAGATCACTGTTCCTGGTTGCTTCAAGAAGCTATTCTTTGGCCAGCAACGACCCGCATTATGGGCAATGGGAATAACTAATGCTTCGGTGGCGCTTGCAAGCCTAGCGCCACCTTTGCTATAGGGCTTATGGGAGCCAGTAGGCGTTCTAGTGCCTTCAGGAAACAATAAGATCCACCTGCCTTCACTAAGACGTTTGCGACCTTGCCCAACCACTGAAAGTGCGGCAGTTTCTTTGCTGTTCCGGTTGATATGAATCATCTTGAGTAAAGCTAAGGCCCAACCAAAGAAGGGGATCCAGAGCAATTCGCGTTTGAAGACAAAGCAGAGTTGCTTGGGAAGAAGGGCGATAAATGCAATCGTTTCATAGGCGGACTGATGTTTACTGAGCACGACTACAGGTTGATTTAGAACTGCCATCATATGTTCCATACCCCGAATTTCATAGCGAATTCCACAGAGGGGCTGCAAGATCCAAATAACTACTTTGTTCCAGAAGCCGATGAAGCGATAGCGATTTTCAGGATTGAGGAATGGAAAAACCAATATGCAAAGTACAGACCAGATCGGCGTAAAGATGACTAGAAAGAGGGCAAACAGGGCAGAGCGGATAAAAATCATCTTTGCATTAAACCTGATCTTGTAAGAGTGCCTTGGTAAATGCCATCAAATCTACATGAATCTGTGTGCCTTCTGGTAGCCCACCTTTTTCTAAGGTTTTGCTGCCTTTGCCAGTTAATACCAAATGGGGACTAGCTCCTAGAGCAACCCCTGCCTGGAGGTCGCGTAAGGAGTCCCCCACAATCGGCACACCTAATAAGGGTGTAACACTCTGATTTTTTTTATAGCGCAGCGCTATCTCTTTCATCATGCCCGGCATGGGCTTTCGACAATCGCAAGCGCTAGCATCAGTATGCGGGCAGAAGAAAACGCTATCAATGTGACCGCCTAAGGGCTGCAGTAACTTATCCATCTTACTATGCATGGCATGCAGATCATTGATGCCGAAATAGCCACGAGCTAAGCCAGACTGGTTGGTGGCAACGACAATGAGATAGCCTGCTTGATTAAGTAGTGCAATTGCTTCTAAGCTTCCAGGTAGTGGAATCCATTCTTCAATGGATTTCACATAATCATCTCGATCTTCATTGATCACGCCATCGCGATCAAGAATGATGAGTTTAGAGGAGCTAGTGCTCATGCTAATTTGCCGAGGTCGGCAATGAGATTCATTTTCTGGTGAAGTTGTTGCAAGAGAGCTAAGCGATTATCACGTAACGCTGGATTAGGGTCCATTACCATCACATCGGCAAAGAATTGATCGATTGGAGCACTGAGGGCTACAAGCACTTTCAGTAGTTCTACAAACTGACGCTTTTCATAGGCTGCAGTGAGTACTGGCGTGATACTTTCAAGTGCTTGATGTAAGGCAATTTCTGCCGGTACTTGCAAGAGCTTGCTTGAGCAAGTCGCTGGAATATCTACAGCATTCTTTTTCAGAATATTGCTAATACGCTTATTGGCAGCGGCTAACTGAGCCGCTTCTGCCAAAGCATTAAATTCACGCAATGCACTTAAGCGATCAATTAAATCATTTAGTTGTGAGGGTGACTGGCTTAATACAGCATCAATCTCTTCGGTAGTAAATGGCTTGCCAGCAACCGCTTGGTCACGCAAGTAGGCGCGCAGACGATCAATGATGAAGGCATAAATATCTTCAGCCTTTGCTTTTTCTTGAACGTCCTTTTGCGGAAACTGTTTACGAGCTAGTTCAATCAATTCGGGTAGGCTTAGGCTAAGATTCTTCTCTAGCAATAGTCGGCAGATTCCGAGGGCATGACGACGTAAGGCGTAAGGGTCTTTATCACCAGTAGGAGCAAGACCAACGCCCCAAATACCTACAAGTGTTTCTAGTTTGTCTGCAATTGCTAGGATAGTGCCGGTTTGTGTCTGAGGTAATGTATCACCAGCAAAACGGGGCATGTAATGTTCGCTACAGGCGGAAGCTACTTCAGTATTTTCACCATCATGGGTAGCATAGTAGCGACCCATGATGCCTTGGAGTTCCGGAAACTCACCAACCATATCAGTCAGTAAATCGGTTTTAGCAATTTCAGCAGCTCGGTTGGCCAATGTTTCATCAGCAGATAAGGCTTTAGCAATTCCAATAGCAATCCCTTGCACACGCTTAGTACGATCGAGTTGATTGCCAAGTTGGTTGTGATAAACCACTCTTCCAAGGTCAGCTACGCGTGATGCTAGTGGACGCTTTTGGTCTTGCTGGAAGAAGAATCGTGCATCAGATAGGCGTGGTCGAACTACGCGCTCGTTACCAGAAATAATAGCCTCTGGCTGATCAGTCTCAATATTAGAAACGATCAAGAATCGATTGCGTAGCTTGCCTTGCTGATCAGTTAAAGCAAAGTACTTTTGATTAGTTTGCATTGTCAAAATCAAGCATTCTTGCGGCACTTCTAAAAACTCTTGATCAAAGTGGCACTCATAAATTGCTGGCCACTCAACCAAAGCCGTTACTTCATCCAGCAAGCCATCTGGCATCAACACTAAATCAGTAGCAGCAGCTTTTAATAAAGCGGTTTTAATAAATTCACGACGCTGATTAAAGCTAGGCAGTATTTTGGCTTTTGTAGTGAGGGTAGACGCATACTGATCTGCAGAGGCAATAGTAATTACTCCTGGGGCCAGGAAGCGGTGGCCTTCTGTTTGATTATTTGCATCAATACCAAGGACGCTAATGTTGAGTATGTGTGTGCCATGAAGAGCAATGATGCGGTGTGCGGGACGTGCAAACTCGACGTCTGCTAATTCACCATTTTTTTGGAGCACTTGGTAGTGCATCATTTTGGCAATAGGTAATTTGCTCAATGTCTGTTCGAGTGCATGTTGAGCAGCTTTTTCTAATGCCGCCCCTTTGGCAATGACATTGAGATAGAGTGCTTCATTCTTGCCTTCACCTGTTTTTTCTAGGGTGGAGAGATCGGTGTCGGCATAGCCCAGAGTAGCTAATTTTTTTTGTAGGGGTGCAGTCGGTTTTCCATTGGCATCAAACGCAATGCTGGTAGGTAGTAGTTTTTCACGAACGGGATAGTCTGGAGCTTGGCTCAAGACCTTGGTGATTTGAACGGCAAGGCGTCGCGGTGTGGCATAGCCGGTTGCGACCGAGCCTTCGCATAGCAGTCCTACTGATTTTAGGGAGGTGAAAATGCCATCACTCAATGCATCGCCTAAGCGACGTAATGATTTTGGCGGAAGCTCTTCGGTAAATACTTCAATCAACAGCGTATCTGATTGAGCGAGAGAATTCAGTGTACTCATAATTTGATTGAGCTGATTAGGCTTTAGATTGGCGTTGGCACATCGGGAACCCCAACTTCTCTCGAGACTCATAATAAGCCTGCGCTACTGCGCGAGAGAGATTGCGGATGCGTCCGATATAGGCTGCACGTTCTGTAACTGAGATGGCGCCACGAGCATCCAATAAGTTGAAGGTATGTCCGGCCTTGAGCACCATTTCATAAGCAGGTAAAGCTAAAGGCACTTCCATCAGCCGCTTAGCTTCACTTTCGTAGTTCGTGAAGTTTGCAAACAATAAGTCGGTATTAGAGTGTTCAAAGTTGTAGCAAGATTGCTCCACTTCATTCTGGTGATACACATCACCATAAGATATGCCATCTGCCCATACAAGGTCGTATACGTTGGAACAATTTTGGATGTACATCGCCAAGCGCTCTATACCGTAGGTGATTTCGCCTAAAACAGGCTTGCAGTCAATGCCACCCACTTGCTGGAAATAAGTGAACTGGGTCACCTCCATGCCGTTAAGCCACACTTCCCAGCCTAGTCCCCAGGCACCCAAGGTTGGGTTTTCCCAATCATCCTCTACAAAGCGTACATCGTTCTTTTGAAGATCTAAACCTAAGGCGGCAAGCGAGCCAAGGTAGAGCTCTAGGATATTCTCTGGCGCAGGTTTTAGCACCACTTGATACTGGTAGTAGTGCTGTAAGCGATTAGGGTTCTCACCATAGCGACCATCTTTTGGTCTGCGCGAAGGTTGGACATAAGCGGCCTTCCATGGCTCAGGACCAATGGCCCTTAAGAAGGTGGCTGTATGAGATGTGCCGGCACCGACCTCAAGGTCAATAGGCTGCAAAAGGGCGCAACCTTGTTGGTCCCAGTAATCTTGGAGTTTGAGAATGATTTGCTGAAAAGTAAGCATGATTAACCTGGCTAAGCCTTTGATTTTACATGGCTAAGCTAGTCAACTAGGAAATAGCGATTAAATTCGTCTCTGGCGAATCAAGCCCAGGATGAGGAGGAGGCAAGAAAGACTCAAAATGGGGGCATTCCCCCAAGTGACATAAGGTGTTTTACCAGAATAGGCTTGAATGGTGCTCTTTAAGATGCCTTGGGTGAACTCCGGGAGTTCCGCCAAAATTTTGCCATCTGACCCTAATACAGCTGTGATTCCCGTATTAGTAGCGCGCAGTGCCGGAAGGCCGGTTTCTAGTGAGCGCAATTGGGAAAGTCTTAATTGTTGCGTTGGCGCTTGGGAGTTACCAAACCAAGCCAGGTTTGTCATATTGACCAGCAGGTTGACGGGCTTGCTGCTGTGATAAATTCTGGACGCCAACTCCCCCCCAAAGATATCCTCATAGCAAATGGTAATGGCTGCATTGATAGGCTCTTTGTCTGAACGAGCAATAGTGAATGGAGCTTGTTCGAACTGACCGCGTGCAAAGTCACTCATAGGCACATGGAAGGCATTTACAAACCAACGAAAGCCAGGCGGAATAAATTCTCCAAAAGGTACTAAGTGGGACTTGTCATATTGATAGAGCGAGTTATTAGGAGAGAGTCCAAGTGCACGATTGGTGAACTTTACTTCAGCAGAAGTTGAGGCCTCTCCAATGACACCAAGCAAGATATTGCTGAATGTATTCCTGGAAAATTGTTGGAGGGAATCTAAGAGGCCGGTAGGAAGATTACTCTGAGGCCAAGGGTATGCAGTCTCTGGAGTGATGATGAGATCAGCTGGCTCACTCTCAATAGCTTTACTATAAAAAATAAATTGTTCTTCAATTGCCTTGGGATTGAACTTGAGACTTTGTTCAAAATTACCCTGAATTAAGCGAATGCTGAGTGGCTCACCTATCGGCTTTGTGAATGTCCAGAAGCTAGCGAGTTGAGCAAGGGCAACAGCACAAATAATACAGATGATGCTAAAGAAACTATTTTTTCTCAGCTGGCTCATCTCCCAAGAAATCCATACTGCTAAAAATGTGCAGGCTAGACCGCCGAAGAATGGTGCTACCGGTGCGAAGGGGCCATTGAACTGAGCTTCGGCAAAACCCATCCAGGGGAATCCAGTAAAGAATACGCCTCTGAGATATTCTGCTACTACCCAACCGGCTGCAAGTAGTAAGCCAAAGAAAAATGAGCCTCTTGAAAAATGGAACGCTAATGTAGCGCATGCGAAATAGATCGCCATTAAGCCGGCCAATAAGAAGACTGCAAGGCTGGAGAGAGCCACATTCATCCCGCCAACATCATGCAGGCTAATGAAGATCCACCACAATCCTAGAACAAAGTAGCCTAGACCAAAAGAGAGACCCAGTAAAAAGGTGTTTATAAAAGATGTGGATTGATATTTACTAATCTGCCACCAAATTACGCTGAGGATCAGGATTTGTATCCAACCACCATACGGGAGCTCTGCAGCACCCGCTAGTATGACTCCAAGGGTAAATAGCACCAGAAAGCCGACACTATTACTAAGCCTTGGCAGTGGCCGATCAATCAAAGCAATCCTTAGTTAGGCTTTTTGGGAAGTGGACGTGCGAGCAGAATGTGAATCTGTCTTGGATCAGCACGCTGAATCTCAAACTCCACACTGTCGATCTCAATATGCTCACCAATTTTAGGTACTCGACCCAGGTGCTGAATGACTAGGCCTGCAACGGTTTCGATATCTTCGTCATGAAATTGGGTGCCTAGCATTTCATTAAATTGATCTAACTCAGTAATTCCTTTAACGCGAATGTCGCCGTTATCAAGAGAGATTAGGTTATCCGCTTCTTCATCAATGTCGTGCTCATCCTCAATATCCCCCACAATTTGTTCGAGCACATCCTCAATCGTAATCACTCCAGCAACACCGCTGTATTCATCTACTACTATGGCTAAATGATTACGGTTGTCTTTGAAGTCGCGCAATAGAACACTCAAGCGCTTTGATTCAGGAATAAAGACTGCAGGACGGAGCCAATCACGCACCTGAAAATCTTTTTCAGTGGAATGGCGTAATAAATCTTTTGCTAGTAAGGTGCCGATAACATTATCGCGATTACCTTCAAATACTGGGAAGCGGGAGTGAGCAGCGGTAATCACGCTCTTGACCAATTCAGCTAAGGGCAAGTTGATATCAATCCAGTCAATCTGCGCTCTAGGAATCAAAATATCGCGGGCACACAATTGACCTACTTGGAATACACCCTCAATCATGGAGAGAGCATCTGCATCAATTAGGCCTTCAGTTTGGGCCTCTCTAAGGGTATCAATCAGCTCTTGGCGACGTTCTGCTGGACTGGTTGGTTGTGGCGTTAAAAATTCAGCCAAGCGTTCTAAAAGGGATTTATTGGGGTCGGGCATATAGTAAGAATATCGCAGAAATAAGTAAATTCAATGAAGGAAATAATAAAGATGCTTTAAACGGGCGCGTAGGGATTGGCAAAGCCCAAAGATTTCAGGAGGGTGAGCTCGCGACTTTCCATTTTTTTTGCTTCTTTATCACTCTCATGGTCTAGGCCTTGGGCATGCAGGCAGCCATGAATAATGAGATGAGCCAAGTGGGCTTTAACCGTTTTATCTTGTTCTAAAGCCTCTTTTTGAATTACTGGGAGGCAAAGAATAATGTCTGCAGTCACCGTTTTTTGGCTGAGCTCGTAAGGAAAGGTGAGCACGTTGGTCGCTTTATCTTGGGAGCGAAACACAAGATTCAGTTTTTTCCCTTCCGCTGTATTTACAAAGCGTAAGGTGATCAAGCCATTGAATTGAACCACCGCCTTCACCCATTTTTTGATTGCTGCCAGGGTAGCAATAGCAAGCACTTTATTTTCAATAGCTGCGTTGGCAAACTGAATATCAATCACTAATTTGCAGGGGGATGCTTGCTTGGCCGCCATCTTAATGAGTATGAGTGGAGGCAAGCTCGCTGACGAGATTGCCTCGGAGTGTGAAATTGAGAACTTCGGTAATGTAGATATCTACCATTTGTCCTATGAGAGATTCAATGTCTTCGTCTGGCGCGGTAAAGTGAATCACACGATTATTGGCAGCGCGACCTTGCAGGTTTACCCCATCCTTTGCCAAGCCTTCAACGAGAACCCGCTCAGTATTGCCCAGCATGTTTTTGCTGATCTGATTTGCTTGTGACTCAACCAGAGCAAGCAATGTTTGGAGCCGCTTGAGCTTGGCCTCATATGGCGTGTCATCACTTAAAGTAGCTGCAGGCGTACCAGGGCGTGGGCTGAAGATGAAGCAAAAGCTATTATCAAAATTGAGCTCTTCAACCATCTTGAGTAGTTTGGCAAAGTCTTCATCAGTTTCGCCAGGAAAACCAACGATGAAGTCGCTAGAGAGGGTTAAGTCTGGCCTCACAGCACGCATCTTACGAATAATGCTTTTATATTCTAGGGCAGTATAGCCACGCTTCATAGCTGATAGAACTGAGTCCGATGCATGCTGAACTGGCAGGTGTAGATGACTTACTAGCTGGGGAACTTTTGCGTAGACGTCAATCAAGCGCTGGGTAAATTCCTTAGGATGACTGGTAGTAAAGCGAATCCTTTCAATACCGGGGATTTCTGCAACATACTCAATGAGTAATGCAAAGTCTGCCATGTCTTCGGTGTCACCCATCTTGCCAAGATAGGCATTCACGTTTTGACCT
>JBIISV010000051.1:0-12106 GCA_044340835.1 Polynucleobacter sp. | reverse complement strand
GTGATTTAGTGAACGTATTCCGTGGACCTACCCAGTTTTCTGCAGGACCTGCTTGTGCCTTAACCATCGGTAATTTCGATGGCGTGCACAGGGGTCATCACGCCCTACTCAAGCAACTGAAAGATGGCGCCCAAGAGCGGGGTTTAGTCAGTTGCGTCATGACTTTTGAGCCACACCCCAAAGAATTCTTTGCTCCAGAACAGGCGCCACCACGTATTCTGAATTTGCGTGACAAACTCGCCGCGTTTGCAAATATTGGTATTGATCGCTTAGTGGTTGAGCGTTTCAATAGCGCATTCGCCCGCCTCTCGCCGGAAGAGTTTGTTTCTGAAATCATCGTCAAACAACTCAACGCTAAATGGATTTTGATTGGGGATGATTTTTGCTATGGCGCAAAACGCGCTGGTAATTTTTCGAGCCTGAAAGCGGCCGGTGAAAAACATGGTTTTGAAGTTTCAAGTATTCATACTGTCCTTGAAGATGGTGAAAGAATTTCTAGCTCGGCATTACGTAATGCACTAGCCGATGGAAATATGGTGCACGCTAGTAAATTGCTGGGTCGTCCTTACGGAATTTCTGGTCATGTGATTCATGGTCAAAAACTGGGGCGCACTCTAGGTTTCCCAACCTTGAATCTTGCAGTTTCTAATCATCTACCTCACCGCAAGCCCGCCTGCTCTGGTATCTTTTCTGCACAAGTATTAGGGCTTGGAGATAAGCCACTGCCTGCCGTTGCTAGCCTAGGCGTGAGGCCAACGGTCGAAGATGAAGGCCGCGTATTACTAGAAACCCATATCTTTGATTACAACGCAGATGTCTATGGAAAAATTATTACCGTAGAACTCTTAGAAAAAATTCGTGATGAGGCGAAGTACTCTGACCTCGATACCCTTACCAAAGCGATCGCATCTGATGCCGCGCATGCCAGAAATTATTTCCAGAAAAAATCTTATGTCTGAAAAAGAAAATTCTTACCCCGTCAATCTTCTAGAGACCTCGTTTCCGATGCGGGGAGATCTGCCAAAACGCGAACCACAGTGGGTTGCACAGTGGCAAAAAAATAAACTCTATGAAAAGATTCGTGCAGCACATGCTAATCAACCCAAATTCATTTTGCATGACGGCCCTCCTTATGCAAACGGCGATATTCATATTGGTCATGCGGTAAATAAGATTCTCAAAGATATGATTGTGAAGTCTCGCTGGCTGATGGGCTTTGACTCTGTATATGTCCCTGGCTGGGATTGCCACGGTATGCCAATTGAGATTCAGATTGAAAAAGAATTTGGTAAAAATTTACCGACTGCTGAAGTTCAATCAAAAGCACGCGCCTACGCCAAACTCCAAGTAGATAAACAAAAGAAAGATTTTGAACGCTTAGGCGTTCTTGGCGACTGGAATAACCCCTATCTCACCATGAACTTTCACAATGAGGCCGATGAAATTCGTGCGCTTGGGAAGATCTGGGAAAAAGGTTATGTCTTTCGCGGCTTAAAGCCAGTGAACTGGTGTTTCGATTGTGGCTCTGCACTTGCTGAGGCTGAGGTGGAATACCAAGACAAGACGGACCCAACGGTAGATGTTGGCTTCGCCTTTGATGATGCGCAGCGCCCACAACTTGCAAAAGCATTTGGTCTGCCTGAGATTCCAGCTAAGCCTGGAATGATTGTGATTTGGACAACAACACCTTGGACCATTCCATCAAACCAAGCCCTGAATGTTCACCCTGAGCTCAGCTATGCCCTGGTAGACACTGGTGATAAGTTACTCATCTTGGCAAAAGATCGAGTAGAAACCTGTTTACAAGATTTTGGCCTTGAAGGAAAAGTGATTGCTAGTTGTTTAGGCGGTAAGTTGGCCAACATTTCCTTCTGGCATCCGCTGGCTTCATTACATGAAGGCTATAAGCGTCTTTCTCCAATCTATCCCGCTGAATATGTGACGCTCGACACTGGCACTGGCGTCGTGCATTCCGCACCAGCCTATGGTGAGGAAGACTTTAAATCCTGCAAAGCAAATAAGCTGGCTGATAAAGACATCTTGAACCCAGTGATGGGTAATGGCGTATACGCATCTTGGCTGCCCCTCTTTGCAAATGAATATATTTGGAAGGCCAATCCCAAGATTGTGGAAGCAATGCGTGAAGCAGGTAGCCTCTTGCGCGACAAGACCTACACCCACTCTTATATGCACTGCTGGCGTCATAAGTCTCCCATCATCTATCGCGCTACTTCACAGTGGTTTGCGAGTATGGACAATAAACCATCTGATGGCACAGTAAGCTTACGTGAAGCAGCATTAGCCGGCATTGAAAATACCGAGTTCTTTCCGGCTTGGGGTAAGCAGCGCTTGAATAGTATGATCGCCAATCGTCCTGACTGGACTCTGTCACGTCAACGCCAATGGGGTGTCCCGATGGCTTTCTTTGTTCATAAGGAAAGTGGTGAACCTCATCCACGTACAGTGGAATTGTTAGAAGAAATTGCGCAGCGTGTTGAAAAAGAAGGTATTGAAGCTTGGCAAAAACTTGAGGTAGCGGAACTACTGGGTGAAGAAGCTGCTCAATATGAAAAGAACCGCGACACTCTCGATGTCTGGTTTGACTCTGGCACAACCCATTGGCATGTCATTCGTGGCTCACATCGTGATGAACTCTATCGCCCTGAAGCTGAAACTGCGGATGGTCGTTTGGCGGATTTGTATCTTGAAGGTTCAGACCAACATCGTGGCTGGTTTCACTCATCATTGCTTACTGGGGCCATGCTCGATGGCAAGCCACCCTATAAAGCACTTCTGACACACGGCTTTACGGTTGACGGTCAAGGCCGCAAGATGAGTAAGTCCGTTGGTAACGTGATTGCCCCGCAACAAGTTGCTGATAAACTCGGCGCAGAAATCATTCGCTTGTGGGTAGCTTCTACCGATTACTCGGGCGAGATGACCATCTCAGATGAGATTCTGAAACGCGTAGTGGAGAGCTATCGCCGTATTCGTAATACCTTACGATTCTTACTGGCTAACTTATCTGACTTTGATCCAAGCCAACATGCGCTACCAGCCAGTGACTGGCTAGAGATTGATCGCTATACCCTTGCGCTTGCCACCCAATTACAGCAAGATGTCCAGGCACATTACAAAGCCTATGAATTCCAACCTGCAGTAGCACGCATACTGAGCTTCTGCTCGGAAGATTTAGGCGGCTTCTACTTAGATATTCTGAAAGATCGCCTATATACCAGTGCACCAGATTCGAAAGAACGTCGTGCCGCACAAAATGCTTTATTTCATATCACGCGCAATCTACTCAAATGGTTAGCACCCTTCCTCTCCTTCACAGCAGAAGAAGCATGGTTGTCATTGCCGCGTGGAGCTGATGAGAAACTCAGTGAATCTATCTTTATGGAAGAGTTTGGCACCTTTCCAGAAATCGCCCAAGCTAACGAGCTACTCGCCAAGTGGTGCCGTATTCGAGATATTCGTTCTGAGGTAACTAAGGCGATTGAGGTTGAACGTGAAGCTGGAAATGTAGGATCATCCTTACAGGCTGAGCTCACCATTAAAGTGGGGGATATCGACTTTGCCATTCTGCATTCACTCGAGGATGACTTGCGCTTTGTGACCATTACTTCCAGTGCTAACATTGAACTTAGTAATGCGGGTCTAGAAGTGTTGGTACGTGGTAGCCAATACAAGAAGTGTGGTCGCTGCTGGCACCACACTGCAGATGTGGGCGCCAATGTAGACCATCCAGAGTTATGCGGACGCTGTATTAGTAATCTGTTTGGAAGCGGTGAAAGTCGCTTGTTTGCGTAAGTAAACCAGCCTCAGAAAAAGCCATGCGAAACGAGACCCAATGAATCTTTCATTTCTGCGTTGTCTAGCTATTGCAGTGATTACGCTATTGCTCGATCAATTGAGCAAATGGTCTGCCTTGAGCAATCTGCAGTTAGGGGTGCCCGAGCCGGTGCTGCCCTTCTTAAACTGGCTTTTGCTTTTTAATCCAGGAGCAGCATTTTCATTTTTAGCTCAGGGCTCAGGCTGGCAACGTTGGTTCTTTACAGCAATTGGTTTAGCTGCTTCGGCTTACATTATTTGGTTGCTTCGTCAAAGCCAAGGTGATCGCATGCTGTGCTGGGCACTTAGCCTCATTCTCGGCGGCGCCTTAGGCAATGTCCTCGATCGCATCATGTATGGCGCTGTCGTAGATTTTATTGACATTCATTACGCTAATTGGCATTGGCCAGCCTTCAATGTTGCCGATAGTGCCATTTGTATTGGCGCAGCACTGATTATTTGGGGCGAGCTACGCAAGTCATTTGGCAAAACCTCACAACCCCAGTAAGCTGACGCTATGCAATCACTTTTAAATAAGAAAATCGTTCTTGGCATCTCCGGTGGAATCGCGGCCTACAAATCCGCCGAACTGGCGCGCTTATTAATACAAGAAGGTGCGAGCGTTCAAGTGGTGATGACAGAGGCTGCTCAGCAGTTTGTGACGCCCGTCACCATGCAGGCGCTGACCGGTAACCCGGTTTATATCAGCCAATGGGATAGCAGTATTGCCAATAATATGGCGCATATTGAACTCTCTAGAGCGGCAGATGCAATTCTGATTGCCCCAGCAAGTGCCGATCTGATGGCAAAGCTTTCTTTGGGTCTAGCAGATGACTTACTTACTACGCTTTGCCTAGCAAGAGATTGTCCTCTCCTCCTAGCCCCTGCTATGAATAAGCAAATGTGGGAGCACGCAGCAACACAAAGAAGTGCACAACGTCTGATTGATGACAAGGTTGCTTTACTCGGCCCTGCTAGTGGCTTTCAGGCTTGCGGTGAAGTAGGCTTTGGACGCATGCTCGAGCCGGGTGAAATTACTGAGCAATTGATTGCCTTCTTTCAGAAGAAACCGCTCCTTGGTAAACGAGTACTTATTACCGCTGGACCTACCTTTGAGGCAATTGATCCAGTGCGTGGAATCACGAACCGTAGTTCAGGCAAGATGGGCTTTGCTATTGCACGCGCAGCTCTAGAAGCTGGCGCAGAGGTTCACTTGGTAGCAGGTCCTTGCGATCTCGCTACACCGTTATCCGCAACAGGAAAAATTACCCGTACCAATGTAGTCAGTGCCAAAGAAATGCATGTAGCCACCATGCAATCGACTGATTGCGATATTTTCTTTGCAGTAGCGGCAGTAGCTGATTGGGGTATTGCCAAGCCGGCGAAAGAAAAAATGAAGCGTCAGGGGCAGCAAGCTCCAAATCTAGAGTTCATCGCCAACCCCGATATTCTTCAAGATGTTGCTAAAACAGTCAAAACTAAGGGTGGCAAGCCACACCCCTACTGCGTTGGCTTCGCAGCTGAATCAACCGATCTCGAAAAATATGCGCAAGAGAAGCGCAAGCGTAAAGATATCCCAATGATCGTTGGTAATATTGGTCCAGATACTTTTGGTAGCGATCTCAACCAACTCCTCATCATTGATGAGAGTGGTAACAAGAAAATTGCAAAGGCCGAAAAGCTTCAGCTTGCACGTCAGCTGATTCAACTGGTCGCTAAGAAAATCTAATCTCTTTCTCGATTTAGGAAATTCCATGCAACAACTTCAAGTCAAAATTCTCGATGAACGTATGCGCGATCAACTTCCTGCGTATGGGACACCTGGCAGCGCAGGTCTCGATCTACGGGCTTGTATTGACCAGGCTATTGAAATTGCCCCGGGACAAACAATCCTAGTACCAACCGGTTTAGCAATTTACGTAGAAGATCCACGGTATGCAGCATTTATCCTGCCGCGCTCTGGTCTTGGCCATAAGCACGGCATCGTACTTGGAAACTTAGTAGGATTAATTGATTCTGATTACCAAGGCCAACTCATGGTGAGCACTTGGAATCGTGGGTCTACACCTTTCAAACTTGAGCCTATGGAGCGCTTGGCTCAATTAGTTGTGATGCCAGTTCAACAGGTCGAACTCAAAGTCGTTGAAGAGTTCACCGAGAGTAGTCGTGGGGCCGGTGGGTTTGGAAGTACCGGCAGGGCTTAAGACATAATCACTTCAGAGAAATTACTAGATCATTTCGATCCTGTTCGATTGAGATTTCACTCTAAACTTTGCAAGTGATTCAATTGTGGTCTCCTCATCTTGCGCATTATTCACAACCCTTAAAGTAACTATGAGATCTTTGGGGGTGAATTCAGCGACCCCATAACCCTTCCTCGTGGCTTCAGCAAAAATAAAATGGGGGTTGGCTAGCAGTCGTTGCTTTAGAGATTTACTACCATTTCCCAAGCTGGTGATGCTTGTTCCGCAGAATTCAATACCAATTACCTGGCTGTGTGCATTATCGTAATCTCGCTTTAAATAGCCAACCCAATTTTCGTGAATGTCGCCACCAAAAAAAATCAAATTTTTCACCTGATTATTGATAAACTCCTGATTGAGCCTACTTCTTGCGCTCGGGTAACCATCCCACCCATCATTCCAAATCAAGAGATTGTCGCCGCGAGGGAAATATCTTTGGGCATATAAGGTGGGCTGCCCAATCACATTCCATATATTTTTATTGGCATTTTTTAGAACCTTGGACAGCCACTTCTCTTGATTAAACCCTAATAACGTTCTCTCAGGGCTACCTAACTCTGCACATGCACTTGGATCTACAACAGCAGAACCAAATCCAGATGGAGTACAAACTGCTGGGTCTCGATATTGCCGATCGTCTAAGATGGAAATGCTTACCAATCGCCCATAATTGAAGTTCCCATAAAGACGCATTTCAGCTCCCCTCATTAACCCATCGATCCCATCAATTAATGTAGATGAAGGTATGGGTAGATGTTCATAGTAGGCCTGGTAAGCTGAAGCACGCATCTGAGTAAACTCAGAAATTCCCATCTTTGAAGATCCTGGATTCAAGCCAGCGTAATCATTTTGAACCTCATGATCATCCCATGTCATTAACCATGGACAAGCAGCATGCATCGCTTTTAAATTCTCATCTTTTTTGTACAGCACATATCTTGATCGATAATCTTCTAGAGAAATTAATGGGCCGCTATTGTGGGTTCTCACCCCCCTTCGACCAGGTCCATATTCGTATATGTAATCTCCCAAAAACATTACTAGATCAAGATTTTCATCACGCATATGCTTATATGCACTGAAATGACCGTGTTCATAGTTCTGACACGATGCATAAGACATTCGTAACTTATCTACAACATCATTAGGAGCAGGCAAAGTTCTAGTTCTACCTACGTCACTTACTAAATTTCCAGCCTGAAACCGATAGAAGAACCATTGATTCGATGGCAGGCTATTGACTTCAACATGAACCGAATAAGCCAAAGCTGGAAGTGCTAACGAAACACCGGACTGAATGATTTTTTTAAAATGACTATCTTCTGCCAGCTCCCACTTCACGGGAATTGGTTCGCTATGTAAATTTGGGCTTACCAATTGATCATCAATAAGCCTAGTCCACAGCACAATAGATTGAGCTCCTGGAGATCCGCTGGCGACGCCAAGAGAAAAAGGATTTTTTTCGAATTTTTTTTCCGCCCAAGCAATATTTCCGAAGGGCAAGATAACCGTAGATAGGCTCAAAGCTTTTATTAATTGCCTTCTTGTCATCTGCAAGGAATTCATTTATCAGCTATTCATTTGAATGCGGCAGAAAATCAAAAATTAAATGCCACCCAAAGGTAGCATTTAATGTCTATCAAACTCTTATACAGCTATTGAGATTTAAATCTCCTCAACCGGAGCTACGTCAGCTTTAGGTCGCTTACTTGGAACTACCGGGACATCAAACTGAAGCTGAACTTTGCCATCAGTATCGACATCTACGTCAACATGGCCTCCCTGCGCTAATTTTCCAAAGAGTAGCTCATCGGCCAAGGCCTTACGAACAGTGTCTTGAATAATTCGTTGCATTGGTCTTGCGCCCATGAGTGGATCAAAACCATGCTTAGCCAAATGTGCGCGTAATGCTGGGCTAAACGTTGCATCCACCTTTTTCTCATGCAATTGCTCTTCTAGTTGCATTAAGAACTTATCGACCACACGCATGATGATGGTCTCATCGAGCGCCTTGAAGGAAACAATCGCATCTAAACGATTACGGAATTCTGGTGTGAAGAATTTCTTAATGTCTGCCATCTCATCGCCAGACTCACGTGCATTAGTAAAGCCGATAGTAGACTTCTGCATTGCTTCAGCACCAGCATTCGTAGTCATGATGATGATGACGTTACGGAAATCTGTCTTGCGACCGTTGTTATCCGTGAGCGTGCCATGATCCATTACTTGTAAGAGGATATTGAAAATATCTGGGTGCGCTTTTTCGACCTCGTCGAGCAAGAGAACGCAATGTGGTTTCTTATTGACAGCCTCAGTAAGCAAACCACCTTGATCAAAGCCAACATATCCCGGAGGTGCGCCAATTAAACGACTGACTGCGTGACGCTCCATGTACTCTGACATATCAAATCGCAGGAGTTCGATTCCTAAGATATAAGCAAGCTGCTTAGCAACCTCAGTCTTACCAACGCCCGTTGGGCCTGAGAAGAGGAATGAGCCAATTGGACGATCAATCTTGCCAAGACCAGCACGGGTCATTTTGATCGCACTAGCCAAGGCTTCAATTGCAGGATCTTGGCCAAACACTACGCTCTTGATATCACGATCAAGTGTTTGTAACTTGCTACGATCATCCACGGTCACGGACTGTGGCGGTATACGGGCAATTTTTGCCACAATCTCTTCAATCTCTGGGCGGCCAATGGTTTTCTTCTGCTTAGACTTGGGCAGAATACGTTGTGCCGCACCAGCCTCATCAATCACATCAATTGCCTTATCAGGTAAATGGCGATCGTTGATGTAGCGAGAAGAAAGTTCTGCTGCAGCCACTAATGCTGCAGAAGCATACTTAACACCATGGTGTTCTTCAAAGCGTGACTTAAGGCCACGCAAGATTTGTACTGTTTGATCGACAGTTGGCTCAACTACATCCACCTTTTGGAAACGACGTGACAGCGCTGCATCTTTCTCAAAAATACCACGGTACTCAGTAAAGGTAGTTGCACCGATACATTTGAGCTGACCATTTGATAGGGCAGGTTTCAATAAATTACTAGCGTCTAATGTGCCCCCTGATGCAGCACCCGCTCCAATTAAGGTGTGAATCTCATCAATAAACAGAACGCCATGAGCGCTGTCTTTTAAAGACTTCAGAACGCTCTTAAGACGTTGTTCGAAATCACCGCGGTATTTAGTCCCCGCTAATAAGGCACCCATATCCAAGGAATAGACTGTGGCATCTGCCAAAATCTCGGGAACATCCCCTTTAACAATGCGCCAGGCCAGACCTTCAGCAATGGCAGTTTTACCAACGCCCGCCTCACCTACTAAGAGGGGGTTATTTTTTCGACGACGGCACAATACCTGAATCACGCGCTCTACTTCGCTATCGCGCCCAATCAGGGGGTCAATCTTGCCTTGTTTAGCCAAGACATTCAGGTTCTGGGTGTATTGCTCCAGAGGGCTCTCTTTACCACTTGAAGTTGCCTCTTCGTTCTCTTGAGTCGATTCTGCAGGCTTCACCTGCTCAGCCTGATCTTTACGAACGCCATGACTAATAAAATTCACGACATCTAAACGGGTTACACCCTGCTGTTGCAGGAAATAAACCGCATGAGAATCTTTTTCACCAAAGATAGCCACTAATACATTGGCGCCAGTCACTTCCTTTTTGCCGCTAGATGTTGACTGCACATGCATGATGGCGCGCTGAATCACACGCTGAAAACCCAAAGTGGGTTGAGTGTCCACCTCATCATTACCGGGGACAACAGGTGTGTTGTCATTAATAAAATTCTTCAGCTGCACCCGAAGCTCGGCAATATTGACAGCGCAGGCTTTTAAAACCTCAACCGCTGTCGCGTTATCCAGTAAAGCAGCTAACAAGTGCTCTACGGTGATGAACTCATGTCTTGACGCTCTCGCATCAACAAACGCCATGTGCAAACTCACTTCTAATTCCTGGGCAATCATGCTTCCTCCATAGTGCACTGTAGTGGGTGACCCGCTTCGCGGGAGAGCTCGATAACTTGATGCACTTTTGTTGCCGCAACATCTTGTGTAAATACACCGCAGATGCCTTTGCCAACCAAATGAACCTGCAACATGATCCGTGTAGCTGTCTCATGATCTTTATTAAAATACTCCTGAATGACCATCACTACAAACTCCATCGGTGTGTAATCGTCATTCAATAGTAAAACTTTATACATCGAAGGGGTCTTTAATTTCTCGGCCTGCTTTTCGAGAAGAATAGTGTCTTCAATAAAAGGGTTATTTGGGTTATTAACCCCAGGGTTTTTCGTTATACGACTCATGAGAAACATTCTAAACACAGAAATATAAATTTGGATTTAAGGGCTTTGTTGCAAAAAAACCATCAGGAAAGGGCTCTTAACCCTATATTGGGCCATTTTTTGATAAAAAAAGGGGTCTTTACCAACAACTATCTTTACCCAACCCCTTGACACCCCACCATAAAGGGCAAACAATCAGGGGGTAGGCTTTATTTGAAGTCCTATTTAGGCGTGTTGTAGAGCGAGACTGATTAAAAAGTATTCACCCTCATCACGGTTGTTTTAAGTTTATGTAATGGAGTTCGCATGGCGACCGGAATTGTTAAGTGGTTCAATGATGCAAAAGGTTTTGGCTTTATCAAACCTGATGATGGTGAAGAAGAGTTGTTTGCGCATTTCAGCGCAATCACAATGCCTGGGTTCAAAACCCTTAAGGAAAACCAAAAGGTAACGTTTGATATTACCCAAGGCCCTAAAGGTAAACAAGCTACTAATATTCAAGCAGCTTAAATCTGCTTCAGATCATTATTAAAAACCCAGGACTTGTTCCTGGGTTTTTTTTCGCCCACAATTTGCATCACTTAGAATACTTAACATGCACACACCCATAAAATACTTGCACAGTATTCTTGCCTTTGCTCTTTCTGTAAGTTCAGCAATTGTTTTAGCTCAGGTGAATACTGGTCTCCCCACGATTGAATTGAAGACGGGCATCTATCGTATCCAAGCAGAATTAGCAGATACTCCAAAGGCGCGCGAGGTTGGACTCATGAATCGCACTAGCATGCCAACCAATTCTGGCATGCTCTTTATCTTTGAGCAAAAAGCAGTTCACTGCTTCTGGATGAACAATACCAAGATTCCACTGTCGATTGCCTTCATTGCTGATGATGGCAAGATTGTGAACATCGAGGAGATGCAAGCGGGGACTACGAACAACCACTGCCCTAAGGCAGCTGTACGTTATGCATTAGAAATGAATAAGCAATGGTTCTCAGAAAGAGTGATTATTCCAGGCACAGTCATTCAGGGTCTACCTAGGAAATGATTGCCACTCTTATTCTTTTGGAATATTCAGTTTTTTAATCAACTCTCCAGCAAAAACCAAATCTCTTTTAGCAATCTCAGTCACTTTTTCTGGTGAGCTATAAAGCGGTGTCACTCCTAGCTTGAGAAAGGTATCCTTGACGTCTGCCGAAGTCATAATTTTTTCGAGCGCACTGTTGATCTTTTGAATGATTGGTTCTGGTACATTTTTTTGAGTTACCAAAGTCCACCAAACTACTGACTCAAAATTGGGAAACCCCATCTCCCCCATCGTTGGTACATCAGGCAATGAGCTTGACCTCTGCAAGGTGGTAACCGCTAAAGGTACCAACTTTTTAGTACTAATAAATGGGAGTGCAGGTGCCATATCTGAAAAAACCAACTGAACCTCACCTGCAACAAGCGCAGTTGTGGCGGCCCCATTACCCTTATATGGGATATGAACAATATCAATACCTGCAGCTGACTTAAACTTTTCCCCAGCTAAATGTGATGCATTTGCTCTTCCACCGGATCCATAATTGATTTCACCGGGCTTAGCCTTTGCTAAGGCAACAAGCTCAGGGACCGTTTTTAATGATGTACTTGGGTTTACAACCAAAATTTGACCTGCAATACCCACCATCGAAATAGGTGCAAAATCCTTAAACCAGTCATAACTCAATTTATTGTACAAAAAAGGGCTGT
>JBIISV010000176.1:0-3551 GCA_044340835.1 Polynucleobacter sp. | reverse complement strand
TACGCATCAATTGATAAACTTTTCCAGATGGTGCTTGTTGATAAGAGCCTTGATGTGCAACAACTTCTTTTGCTTCACCGGATTGGCGCAATAAGCGCAAGAAAATTTGACAAGCCTCATGCCATGGTAGCAGTGGTGCAATATATTTTTCTAGCAGTTCTCTACGTTGAGTTGAGGGCGTATTTTTCCAAGCATGGTAGCTCGGCAAATCAATTGGACTTGTTCCGCCAGGAATGCTTAAACGAGTGCGAATAGCATTGAGCCATTCACTCTCGCTGATAGCTGAATTGGGTTTGCCCACAGACTGATTAATACCTAATGCAGCTTTATCAATTTCGGCAAGTGTTTGTGAAAGTGCTGACTGGTCTACTTTTTGCGAAGATTTCAGGCCATTCAAGGCATACTTTTGACGCTCGAACTCTTTGAGTAATAAAGACTTGATATCGCCTCGAGAGCCAATATCACCCAGATCAAACAGCATGGCAATCGCATTATGGTGTAGTTCAGGATCGTCAGATCGAAGGAAGTGATTAAAGCGGGCGAACAAGTACTCTAGCCGAAGCATGCTTCGAACTAATTCATTAAAGGGATATTCGTAGACAATCACAAGTCTATATTCTATGACGAACTATCGGACTTTTCCTGAATTCTGAGTAATTGTTGGTGCAGATTTAAAACCTCTGCTTTGAGCTCATCTGGGCTGCCTTGATTTTCAATTACTACATTAGCGGCAGCTAGGCGGGTATCTCTCCTGGTTTGGGCTTTTAGGATATTTTCTACCTCTGGGCGAGTCATATTGCTGCGGTGCATCACTCTTTGGATCTGGGTTTCTTCAGTGCAATCCACCACTACAAGATGATCAATCAGCTTTAGCCAAAATCCTGACTCAATTAAAAGAGGAATAACAAAAACAAGATAAGGTGCCGCGGTTTTGATTAGCTCAAAAGCCTGTTTGACAGTTTCTTCTTGAATTAAAGGATGGGTGATTTGTTCTAAGCTTAGCCTCGCCTTAGGATCCGCAAATACTAAGGTACGCATTTTTGGGCGATCTAGGGCCCCTTGAGCATCAATGAATTCAGCCCCAAATGCCTTGGCAATGAATGGAATGGCTTTACCGCCAGATGCGGTGATTTGATGAGAAATCCGGTCGGTATCAATAATTCCGGCCCCAAGTGACCCCAGCAAGTCACTGACTGCAGTCTTGCCAGATCCAATGCCACCGGTTAAGCCAATCAAAGGCTTCTTCCCTTTTAGGGCTTCTAGATCAAACTGGGCGCGAGTAAGGTTGGTATGAGTTGAGGCCATAACAGCTCAATAATGCCAGCAATAACCAAAAAAGGGCCAAAAGGGAAGGCCTGCTGAAGTTGATGACCACGCCACTTAAGCCAAGTGATGCCGCCAATGATTCCTACGATCGATGCCACTAGAAGGATACTAGGTAGCGCACTCCAGCCCAACCAAGCACCTAATGCCGCTAAGAGCTTTGCATCCCCCATTCCAATTCCATTGCGGTGTTTGATGAGGCGATAGACGGCATTTAATACCCACAGCGATCCATATCCAAAGGCTAGCCCAAGCATTGCGAAAGCTAGGGATGTGAAGCGGAGATCAGAGAGCCAGTTAAAAACAATACCTAAGATCATCAAGGGCAGTGTAATGAGGTTGGGCAAACGAAAAGTACGCCAATCAATATAGGCTAAATAAAGCAAGGTCAGCACTAATAGGCTTTTAATTATCCAGATACTTGCGTTGGGATTCACTAAACGATTTGTCCTAAATTAAAGATAGGTAGATATAGGATTATGACTAAGGCGCCAATGATTGCCCCAACCAAAAGAATAAGTGCGGGTTCTAGACTCTGGCTGAGGGTATTGAGCCGACTACTGAGCTGAAAGCCTAGGGTAGTAGCGCGCTTATTGAGCATCTCAGCTAGGCCACCACTTTCGGCGCCGATATGTAAGAGCAATAAAGTTTCTACATCCAGTAGGCGTGACTTGGGGTCTGCTCGCTTGAGCGATTCCCCCAAAGGCCAGCCACGAGCAAGGTGCTTAAAGATCTCAGCGCTAAAGTCATGACTTACCCAGTGATTAGAGGATTGCGCGGTCACTCTGAGAGCATCTGGCAACGGTAACCCAGCCTCCAATAAGTGCCCTAAGGTTCGGCACCAATGACTGAGGGTTGCCAGTCTAAATAGACTCCCAAGAAATGGAATTCTGAATAAGAGGGCATCACAGTATTTTTGTAGGGTGCTTGATTTGAGCCATGCATATAAAAATGTAGAACCTATGATTAGGCTAGCCATTAAGAGTTCGAGGAAGTAATCTTGGACCAAGGTAGAGATGGCAATAAGAATTCTGGTGGGTGCTGGCAGCTCTGCCTGAAAATTACTAAAGACTTCTTTAAAAACGGGTACTACCCAGATCATCATCACCAGCACTAGCAAGAAAGAGGTGGCTAAGGTAATCATAGGATAGGTCAGCGACTGCTGTACTTTTCTACGTAATTCAATTTGGGCTTCAAGTTGTTGAGAGATTGTATGTAGCGCCAATCCCAGATCACCAGATCGCTCGCTGACTCTAATCAGATTAGAAAATTCTTGGGAAAATTTTCCATGTTGTGCACTTAAGCAAAATGAAAAGCTATTGCCTTTTTGCAAAAGGGAGCGAATGTCTTCTAGCCAATGCCGCCAAGATTGTGGTGCAGATTGAATTAATAGTTCAATCGCATTAAGAAGGGGGAGTCCAGCCTGAAGTAGGGCAAGCATTTGTCCAGCAAAATGCAGTTGCTCAGATGTATTGAGTTTTTTTGTAAAAAACATACTGATTAAAGTCGGGTACCAATCTCGGAATCCAGAGAGATTTGATCAATTAAACCAGCCCTTACCAAGTGCATGCCCGCAGAGTAGATATCTAGAGAGTGGTTTGATTCGAGCAACTCTTTGCTGCCCAAAACCTCATGTACACCAATGCGACCAAAATAACCTGATCCTTTGCAAAAGGGGCATATCGTGTTGTTAGGAGTTTCATCACATTGATTGCAGCATTTGTGCACTAGCCTTTGAGAGCTGATGCAACGAAGACAGGACTCAATCGACTCTTGATCTATGCCTAGGCTTTTGAGTCGACTGAGAGCGCCTATAGCACTGCGTGTATGTAAGGTGCTGAGAACCAAATGACCTGTTTGTGCTGCTTGGATAGCTAGTTGCGCACTTGCGGCATCGCGGATTTCACCAATCATGATGACATCGGGATCTTGGCGTAATAGGGCGCGAATAATTGTTGGAAAGTCCAAACCTGCTTTTGGGTGATAGGCCACTTGATTGACTCCGGGAAGTCGGATTTCAATGGGATCTTCTACGGAGCAAATGTTGCGCTGAACTTGGTTCAGCATACTTAAGCAGCTATATAAAGTGCGCGTTTTACCGCTCCCAGTTGGCCCAGTTACCAGAATTAAGCCATTGGTTTGATAGATAGCATTTTCAAATATTCCTAGTTGTTCTGGCAGCAAACCAATTTTGTTTAAATCTAGCTCATCAAGGCGGCTAGGCAGAA
>JBIISV010000050.1:0-12139 GCA_044340835.1 Polynucleobacter sp. | reverse complement strand
AATCCAGCACCATTGAGTGCCATCAATATCACGGCAGTCCAAAAGTTATAGGCAAACAATCCCATACCAAGCAAACTCAATGAAGCCAAGAGTCCACCTATGAGATAAACTTTTTTCGCATCTACGCGATCAGTCAAGGCGGTTGCCAATGGAACCGTCAACATATAGCCGAAGAAAAAAGCGCTAGCAATGAGGCCTGATTGCAAATTGCTGAGCTGCCACTCATCTTGCAGAGTGGTTAACACCACGGCATAGCATGCAAAACCCAAGAGCGCACAAGTTTGCGCCATGAGCATGAGAGGAGTGTAACTAGTTGGTTTAAAACGCATAAGAGCTTACTAGAAGATAGGCCATTCTACTCGCCCATTTACTCCAGCAGGCCTCACTGTTGAGTACGATTTGGCGAATCTTGGAAGCCATTCGAGCGGAAAGTAAGTACCAGGGTATCCCTATAGCCATGAGACCCGATTGGCTGTATCGGAGTAGATTCATGAATCATTCTTTCATCATTCATGAGCAATAAAGACCAGGGCTCTGTTAACGTAAACCGCAAACCAGCGGAGCCGCTAGCCTCAAAAATACGTGTCTCCCCACCTTTAATGCCGACTCGATTGAGCAAAAAGACGGCTACAAAATCCACGCCGTCACGATGAGCGCCTTCAGGGGTTGGGCGGCCAATTCCATCCGTTGTGTCAATCCGAAATTGATGTGCCTCAATAAACCAAGTGCTTACAGGCTTCAGGCCATTAAGCACCTGAGCTAAGCCCAACAAAAGAGATTGCCAAGCCGTATTGCCCGTCAATTGAGTTTGCGAGGGCTCAAACCATCGCTCAATGCCCCCATGTAAGGCGTTGTAGTTCACTGATTGCCAATGTGCTCGATGCGGAACTATTGCAAGGGCACCATTTTTTATCTCGTAGCTCGCATGACGGCGAAAACGGTATCGCCCCCCATCCTTCAGGTAAGGATCTCTGGGCAAGTCATCCCAGAACTGGTTGAGGTTTAGCAACTGATCGAGATCTACTCCTGCTATTTGCGCTACATCTGCCGCAGAAATAATCGTAAAACCATCACTTTGCAAGGATTGGGTTAACCCCTTAAGCGGAGTGAGCGGTGGTAAAAGATTGGAAAAGGTCATAGTTTGATTTTAGGCGATCGGCAACAAACAATTTAAGAATTCAAATTTAAGCGGCCGCGCACCTCCCCCACATGTCCTTTCAAGTCAAACAGCTCTTTGGCATCAAGCATCGAGACTTTGATATTACCTACCCGCCGCTCAATACTTTCTAGATCCCGATAATTCTTTTCTCTTAGCTCAGGATTTAAGGCATTTCTTTCTATTACTTTGAGCTCTTCATACACTTGAGATAGCTTGAGTCGCAAAAAAAAGTTTTTGGCAGCGGGGATATAAGTAAATAGTGGGATCAAAATGACGATTAGTGGAATGATAATCTTCGCAAAACGCCCAATCCAGACTGCCGTCCAGAAAGGCAAGTGACGATGCAGAAATGAAGGCCCATCTTTTAAATAAATCTCTGCATCGACATGCAAGGGAAAATCTAAACCAACACCTGATGGAAACTCACCTGGTTTCTGCAAATAAGAGTAAGTTTTCAGAATTTCGTATGTGTCACCCAGAAGCAGCGTTACCAAGGCAGGGCTGACATCTTCTTTACCCACCAAGGTAGCCGTAGCTGCCAATACCTGAATGTCTTTTCTTGGTAGGTCATGAGCAATACTCACAACCCCGCGCGGCACCGTGACTTTCGATAGAAAAGGAAAAAGACGGACATAAGCATCAGATTGCTCAAAACTCATTAAACGAATTCCAGGGGTCTCATAAAAATTCTTCAGAATAGGTGCTTCAGCTGCACTCACAATAAAAATCGCATCCAATTCATTCTTTTTGAATTTCTCCAAGGCATCTAGCGGCCTCAATTTTTCGGCATGAACATCATTCAAACTTAAGCCACTTGCCTGGAGTAGTTGGCTAGCTAAAGATAAAGTGCCACTCCCCTCGTTGCCAATTGAAATACGCTTACCCTTTAACTGACTCAACAAATTCAGACTGGCCCCTTCATTTTTAAAGCTATCTGGTCGATACCAAACCCACAGTGGCTCGTAAAATACACCAGCAATCGAAACCAGATTAGGATACTTAGAAAGATCCGCTACCCCACCTTGAACCATTGCAAAATCTACACCAGAATTCGGATCATTTAATAAAGCCAAATTGTCACCAGTGCCGCCAGTAGTCCGTAATTTCAGTGAAACACCTTGTTGAGAAATTCTATCCTGAAGCCGTTCACCAAATTTCTGATAGAGGCCAGTTGGAAAACCGGTTGCCAATTCAATCGATCTTGGGGGCGGAGGAACCAAAAACCACAAGGTCGAAAAGAGTAGTATGGCCACAATTAAAAAACTAATGGCAATGGCTACGGGGTTATAGATATTTTTGCGTATGAAGTTCATAAAAATTCTTCTTGTTTTTACCATTATGCCCCGAGCCCAATAATCGGCAATAGAATTAATTCACGGGAATATTTCGCGATAAGATGGGGGTTTCAAAGACCCCATAGGACATTCATGAGTACGCCCATCGTTAAAGTAGCTCTTGTTACAGGAGCAGGCACAGGCATCGGCAAGGCAGCTGCTAAGGCGCTTCTAAACGGCGGCTTTCGCGTTGTTCTCGCAGGCCGAAATCTAGACAAACTCAATCTCGCCATTCAAGCCATTGGAGGTAACCAGGAGAGTTGCCTTGCAGTTGCTTGCGATATCGGCAAACCTGAGGAAGTAAAGTGCTTATTCACAGAAATAAAAACACATTTTGGACGGATTGATGTGCTCTTTAATAATGCTGGCATGGGGGCGCCAGCAATTGCTATGGAAGATTTAACTTATGAGCAATGGATGAATGTTGTCAACACCAATCTCTGCGGTGCTTTTCTGTGTTCACAAGAAGCTATCCGCATGATGAAAGCACAATCCCCACAAGGCGGACGCATCATCAATAATGGCTCTATCTCTGCACATACCCCCCGACCGATGTCTGCACCCTACACTGCCACTAAACATGCTATTACCGGACTAACCAAATCCATTGCCTTAGATGGCCGTGCTTTTAATATTGCTTGCGGACAAATCGATATTGGTAACGCAGGTACTGAAATGACTGTGCGGATGGCGGCAGGCATTATGCAGCCCGATGGCACTAAAAAAGCTGAGCCCCTGATGGATGTAGATCACGTTGGGCAGGCCGTGCTGCAGATGGCTCAACTGCCACTAGAAAGCAATATTCTTTCCATGACCATCATGGCAACAAATATGCCTTTTGTTGGTCGCGGCTAATTAAGGCCGAACTTGATCAATCATTAAGCGGGTATTCGTTGTGCCCACCTTGACAGTTTGCTGTTTAGATATCAGGTCGCCAGCCTCTGGCATCGCCATTCCTGTTTTAGAGACGCGCACCTCAATCAATACTTCGGGCAGCTGAGAAATGAGTGCATTGGGACTCATCGCCAAAGCGTCATTCAGAACAAAATTCATTGGAAATGCAGTCACTGCGGTTTTGAGAACTGCAACTGGCATACGCTCACCTGGCTTGCGAGCGATCACCATTAAAGTATCGCCAGACTTAATCTTAGACTGAAGGTCCGGGGCAATATCCACTCGACCACTTACTCCTTGATTACTAATGACTGATGTACTTGCCGAAGCAATAGCGGGAGCCAACCCTCCCTTGCTACGCGCTTCAGCAATAGATCCAGCAATGGTACGAGCCTCATTCGAATCCGCTGGTAATTGCTTGGCTAACTTTTCCCAGGACTGCACAGCCCCTTTATAGTTCTGCACATTAAAATCGGCGGTTCCAGAAAGCCATAAAGCCAATAAATTATTGGGGTCTAGTGCCAATGCTTTATTAATCAGTTGTAGTGGCTTGCCAGCAAAGCTACCATTCGCGTTTGCTGCTAAGGTATCAGCATAGTCTGCCAATAATTGCGGATCCGAATCCACAAAAGATCCTGCGCGAGCATAGGCTTTTGCAGCATCAGCATTACGACCCAAGATCCGATAGGAGCGCGCGAGCATAGCCCATCCCTGAAGATTGTCTGGCTCCTTTTCCATCTTGCTAGCAAAATCGGCAACCATTTTTTCAACGCCTTCCTGAGCCATCGGCTTTGCATCATTCATGTCTGCAATCCGGAAGACATCGCCTAAGCTAAAGTAAAGACCTGTTGAAAGTATTACTACGAAGATGCTAATGCCAATGATGGTTTTTTTGGGAGAGCCCAAGACCGCCAGATCATCTGCCTCATTAGTATCCTGAAAAAGTCGCTGACGCATTTCTGCATGAACCTGCTCATAATTAGCGCTATCCACTACACCTGATAGACGATCTGCTTCGAGCTTATCGAGCTCTTCACGATAAATAGCCGCATTCATCTGACGACGTGAAGTGGCTGACTCTTTCGTAGTGAAAAAGAACGGGCGCAACAGCAGTACTAAGATGAGGATCAATAAAAGAAGAGCGGGTATTAAAAAACTAGTCATGTGAATTTTCTATTGAATTGGATTTGGCATCCTTCAGTAACGCATCAATACGGCGATTATCTTCTGTTGAAAGCGCAGTGCTAGGCACTCTCAAATTTCTGCGGCGCAAATACACTATTAAACTAACTATGCCAACAAGTAGCGCAACGAAAGGGCCTATCCATAAGATCCAGGTGATTGGCTTTACTGGTGGGCGATATAAAACAAAATCGCCATAACGATCCACCATAAAGGTCCGAATTTGATCGTCTGTCTTACCTTCTTTGATCAGAATCCGAATCTCCTTACGCAAGTCATTCGCCAAATCAGAGCGTGACCCCGCCAGAGATTCATTCTGGCAAACCAAACACCGCATTTCTTCTGAAATCACAATGAGGCGCTGCTCAGTTACTGGATCATCCACCATTGGCACTGCATCTTTTGTAAAGGCAGTGTTATGCAAACCTACAGTTAACAGGGCAAAGATAGCGGACAGAAAAAACCGTTGGGATTTCACTTCAACTCACTCAATAAGGGAAGAATTTTTTGATTGAGTACAGTCATGGTGATTGGGCCAATATGCTTAAACCGAATCACACCAGCCTTGTCAATGACGTAAGTTTCTGGAACCCCATACACGCCATAATCAATACCCACTCGGCCATTCGCATCAAAAGCCGATAAAAGATAAGGGTCGCCTTGGAGGGCTAGCATAGTCATAGCATCTTCGCGCTTATCTTTGTAATCCAAGCCAATAATCGGTACGACCTGTAATTTATTCAATTCCACCAGAACCGGGTGCTCATCTCGGCAAGCAGCGCACCAAGAGGCCCAGACATTCAAAACCCAAGTCTTGCCCTTCATACTTTCTGGTGAAAAGGTTTTCTTTGGGTCGGCAAGTTGAGGCACCTCAAATGCAGGGGCTTGCTTACCAATCAAAGGAGAGGGTATTTCTTGTGGATCACGGGTGAGACCTACAGCCAAAAATCCCACCAGAATGACAAATAAGAGAAGGGGAATTAAAAACTTGGCTTTCATGCTGGCGTAGCCTTACGCAACTTCATACGGTAGCGTTTGTCAGACATTGCCAAAATTCCACCTAAACCCATCAGCAAGCATCCGGCCCAAATCCAGTCCACAAAAGGTTTGTAATAGACCCTCACAGCCCATGCCTTATCGTCCAACTCTTCGCCTAAGGAAACATAAATATCTCTAGTGAGGCCAACGTTAATTGCGGCCTCGGTCATCGGCATCGTAGAAGAAAAATAACTCCGCTTTTCTGGGTACATGGTAGCTTCTACCTTGCCATCACGACTCAACAAAAATGTGCCTCGCATTGCGTTGTAGTTTGGGCCAGGTACAGGACCTACCCCTTGAAGCTGAATTTGATAACCGCCAACAGTCACACTATCACCAGCGAGCATACGCACATCTTTTTCTTCTTGGTAGGTGCCTACCATCGTCACACCAATGACAAATACTGTAATTCCAAAATGCGCGCATTGCATGCCCATAAAAGAACGGGTCGCTTTACCCGTTTTTGCTTGGCGGATGATTTGCATGACCCCAGAGGCAATTACCCAGAAAGCAAGCAGGAAGCCAAGACTACTAAGCCAAGTAAATTCACCCATGACAAAGGGAATCGAAACGGCAGCAATCACTGCAACCAATGCGGCGATCCATAAGCGTTTAATGACAGCCAATAGATCGGAACCTTTCCAGCTCGTCCAAGGTCCAATTCCCATCAACACCAAAAAGGGAACCATAATAGGGACAAAAACAGCGTTGAAGTAAGGAGGTCCAACAGAGATCTTCCCCAGTTGCAAGGCATCAATCAGTAATGGATAGAGCGTGCCGAGCAATACTGATGCCGCAGACACCACTAAAAATACATTACCTAGGAGGATGAAGGTTTCTCGGGAAGTTAAGCTGAACTTACCGCCAAGCGTACTTTTGGGAGCGCGCCAAGCGTAAAGCGCTAATGAGGAACCTACTACCAATACTAAGAAAATGAGTATGAATACACCGCGCTTAGGGTCGGTAGCAAAAGCATGTACTGAGGTGAGCACTCCGGAGCGTACCAAGAAGGTCCCCAGTAGTGAAAGTGAAAATGCAGTAATCGCCAGTAACACTGTCCAGCTCTTGAACCCACCACGCTTCTCAGTAACGGCTAATGAATGCAACAGCGCTGTACCAACCAACCAGGGAATAAAAGACGCATTCTCAACCGGATCCCAGAACCACCAACCACCCCAACCTAACTCGTAGTAAGCCCACCAAGATCCTAGTGCGATACCGAGAGTCAGAAATACCCAAGCAGCAGTTGTCCAAGGACGTGACCACCGCGCCCAGGCAGCATCGAGTCGACCAGATAACAAGGAAGCAATCGCAAATGCAAAAGCAACTGAGAATCCAACATAGCCCATGTAGAGCATGGGCGGATGAAATACCAAGCCCGGATCTTGCAAGAGCGGATTTAAAGAGCGTCCATCTTGAGCGGCTGGTAACAGCCTTTCAAAAGGATTCGAGGTCAGCAGAACAAATAGTAGAAGACCTATGAGCACTAAACCCAAGACCCCAATAACACGCGCCACCATGAATTCATCGAGCGACTTGGAGAGCTGCGCAACTAAAAATGTCCACGTGGCTAACAAGAAGACCCACAGCAATAAGGAGCCTTCATGACCCCCCCACACCGCACTTATGCGGTACAGCACCGGCATTTGCGAGTTTGAGTGCTCAGCAACATACAGGACAGAAAAATCGTTGCTGTAGAAACTCCATGTCAATGTTACGAAGGAGATTGCCAAAAGTAAGAAGACGACTTGGGCTGATGGTCTTGCTAATAGAATCCATTCACGCCGTCTCTGATGCGCACCGACTAATGGAAGTACACCTTGGATGATGGCGACACATAAGGCCAGAATTAATGCGTAGTGACCAATTTCAGGAATCATTATTTACTTCCATTCTTTTTGGCTTGCTCTAGCGCATGTTGTGCTTCTGGAGGCATATAGTTTTCATCATGTTTAGCCAGTACTTCGCTAGCAATAAATTTGCCGCTGGGATCAAGTCGACCTTGAATCACAGCGCCCTTACCCTCTTTAAATAAATCCGGAAGAATGCCTGTGTAAGCAACGGGAATATCTTTTGCCATATCAGTAATCACAAAGTTCACTGTTAAACCGTCGCGCTTCACTGTGCCCTCTTTCACCATTCCACCAATTCGAAAAGCTTGGCCTGCAGGCGCCTTTCCCGCAGCGACCTCACTAGGCGTTACAAATAAGGCAATATTGCTATTTAGCGCATTCAAAATTAATGCTACCGCTATACCAATTGCAACCAGTGCACCAACAATCATCGCAATGCGTTTGTGTCTTGGCTTCACTTTCCACCCTTGTGATCAAGCTGATCTGCTATCACTTCACTTTGAAGTCTGCGCACAATCGCTTTATGGCGCATGCGAACAGTTAAAGGCTCCATCAAAAAAACCAAGGCGCATGCGCCAAAGCTACACCATACATACAGTGCATAACCACCCATTGCAAAGAATTCAGCAGGACTATTCCACATCAACGCTTTACCTCACTTAAATGCTTGACCCAGTCAGTATGGGCCTCACGCTCCAAAATGATGGCACGTACGCGCATTAACCCTACTGCAATTGAGTACATCCATAAGCATAAAGCCATCAACAGCATTCCCCAGAGCATCGTCTGAGCCATAGCGGGAGCCTTAGTTAAAGAGACAGAAGCCCCTTGATGCAAGGTGTTCCACCATTTCACTGAAAAATAAATAATCGGCACGTTCACTACGCCAACCAAAGCCAAGATTGCCCCCGCCTTATCTGCCCGGCGAACATTATCAATTGAGGCCTGTAAAGCGATAAATCCAAGATACAAGAAGAGGAGGATTAATTCTGATGTTAAGCGGGCATCCCATACCCACCAAGTGCCCCACATTGGCTTACCCCAAAAAGCACCAGTCCATAGCGAAAGAAAAGTCATCCAAGCACCAATTGGGGCAAGTGCCTGGGCCATCATTGCGGGTAAGCGCGCATTAAATGCCAAGCCTATACCCGCCCAGCCAGCCATCACTAAATAGATGAACATGGACATCCAAGATACCGGAACATGAACAAAAATAATGCGGTAGCCCTGTCCCTGAACTGCATCGACTGGAGCAACAAAAAAGCTGATCCATAAGCCTGCTGCTCCCAAAACAATCGTCAGGGCCCAGAACCAAGGAATAAGCTTTCCAGCCAAGGGATAGAAAGTACTCGGGCTCGAGAATTTGAACCAGTTCATCCTACGACCAGAAGATACATTATTTGCATTACTCATTCGATAGCAATCTTGACAGCATTAGCACTAACCCAAGGTACAAATGCTAATGCCAAAATGAATAAAGCGCCCAATAGAGAAAAATGCCCCGTGTTATCTAAGCCCACACTACTGGCATAAACTGCACCCGCCCCAAAAATCAGAACGGGAATATATAGAGGCAAGATTAAGAGACTCATCAACACGCTACCACCCCTCACCCCCAAAGTTAAGGCCGCTCCAATTGAGCCCAACAATGATAAAACAGGAGTACCCAACAATAAGGCCGCCATCAACACTTTTAAGGCTTGGGCATCCAAGTCAAACTGAATGCCGATGACAGGAGCCAACAAGACTAGTGGCAGACCACATACCAACCAATGGGCCACGATCTTACCAAGCACCAGGGATGTCAAGTTATTCGGGGATAAAACCAATTGCTCTAGGGTGCCATCAGCATAATCTGCTGCAAACATCCGTTGCAAACCCAGTAAGGTCGAAAGTAAAGCAGCCACCCAAATCACGCCAGGCGCAATCTTTCTGAGTAAGGCGGTATCGGCACCAATTCCTAAAGGAAATAAGCTAGTAACAATTACAAAGAAAAATAATGCCGTTAAGACTTCACTCTTACGACGCATGACAAGCAAGAGATCACGTTTAATGATTGTCAGGAAGGCATTCATAAGTCAAGTACCCTCAAACTGGTTATCGCTAGTGGCTGGTGGCTTGTTAAAACAACAAGCCCCCCATTTGCAAGATGCTCGGCTATCAAACTTTGTAGCTCATGTACTGCTTGCGCATCTAGCGCATTAAAGGGCTCATCTAGAATCCAGACTTGTGCTTGCCGGGTCAGCATACGAGCCATTAGCACGCGTTTTTTCTGTCCAGCAGATAAATAATGAACAGGCAGATCCTCGCGCCCCTTTAAACCAAATCGCCTTAAAGAAGCAAAAATCTCTTTTTCAGAAATGACAACACCATCAATCGCCGCGAACATACGTAGGTTCTCAAGGGCAGATAAATCTTCCTTGAGGGCGTCGCGATGACCCAAAAATAATAGTTTGCTGTGATATTCAAATGCCTCTTTCTTAATCGGCACACGATTCCAAAGAACCTCGCCAGACTCGGGAGAAGTCAAGCCACTCAATAAGCGCAAAAGGCTAGTTTTCCCAACACCATTTTCACCACGAATATGAAGACATTCGCCTGGAGATACCTGTAAATCTAGATTGGAAAATAACTCTCGCTCGCCCCTTACACAAGTAATTCCACGAGCCTCAAGCTTGGGCCAAGTGGATTGAGGGATAGAGGGATTAATGGCTGTCATCGTCAGAAATGGCTTGAATCAAACCACCCCAAGCATTGTCTAAGAGCCCTGGTGGACTGTCAAACTGCCTAAAACAGTATCTAAAGAATAAATTTCTTTTAATTCAATCGCTTAGATGATTATAAGCCGAGTCGAGCGTAACCGGCATACCCTGAGCAATCGAGCATTATCGAGGGCATGCCATTTTTTAAATTAGGGGGTAATCACAATGGCCCCAGCAATCTTTCTACCTTCAGCTGCTTTGTGAGCTTCAGCAGCTTGCTCGAGAGTAAATTTAGCGCCAATCCGCACCTTAACCCTGCCCTGAGCAATAGCATCAAACACCGCCTTAGCATTTTCTTGGAGCAGCTCTGGCGTGGCATTGTGCGGAAATACAGAAGGCCTTGTTAAAAAGAGGCAGCCCTTCTTATTGAGTATCTCTGGCTGGATTTCTGGAGCGGGGCCTGCGGCTGCACCAAATAATGCCACCGTACCAAATGGTGCCGTACATTCCAGCGATCCTAAGAAGGTCGTTTTAGCTACAGAGTCATAAACCACATTGGCCTTACGACCTCCAGTAGCCTTGAGCACTTCCTCAACCCAATTGGGCTTTGAGTAATCCACCACAGCATCACACCCTGCTGCCTTCGCTATCGCAAACTTGGCTTCAGAACCTACAGAGCCGACTACAAAAGCACCTAGAGATTTTGCCCAGCCAGCGAGGATTTGACCAACACCCCCAGCAGCGGCATGAACCAACACCACATCACCCGATTTAACTTTGTAAGTTTTTTGAATCAAGTATTGCGCTGTCATTGCCTTAAAAAATACTGCCGCAGCCACTTCATCTGACACCGCATCTGGAACTGCTACCAGCTTATCAACAGCAACATTACGAGCACTTGCATACGCCCCAATACCGGCATTCATATACATTACGCGATCGCCCACCTTAAATCGAGTAACACCTTCGCCTAATACCTCAACTACACCGACAGCCTCATGGCCAAGGCCTGTAGGCAATTCTAGAGGATAGACGCCCGACCTTTGATATACGTCGATGAAGTTAAAGCCAATAGCAGTTTGACGCAGTTGTACTTCGCCTTTAGCTGGGGCAGGTAATTCTTTATCAATTAACTGAATGACATCGGCATTGCCGAGTTCTGAAAGACTAACCATTCGAGCAGTTGTCACAAGTCACCTTATTATTTTTATATGAAAAAATTATCTTACTGCAAGTGATGAAGATGGAACCTCATCTTCTTCAACGATAGCCCAAGTACTATCCCCAAGCTTTTTCACTGCCATGGAATAAGTCCAAGAATCAGGAATGCCACAACTCCACTGATCTGGGCCGTTTTGAATCAATACATTAGCGCCAATTCGGCTATCAAAATACAGGTGATATGTTTTGCCATGGAGAGGGTTGAAACTAAATTTAGCGCTATGAACCATTTCAGTAGCATCTAGTCGAGCCTGAAGTTGGCGCGCCTGCTTCATTAATACTTCCGCCTGTTCCATGATGCGATCGTATTCTAGCTTCGCATTTTGGCGAGCCACATTAACAGCCTTGTCTTTTTCCTCCAGGACCTTGATGGGTGCGAATACAGGAGCACCCACTTCCATGGGATATTCAATGCCAGCATGTCTTGCTGGATCGGTGTCTTCGATTCTCATTACATTTTTAACCTACTGATTTATATAGTGAAAGTGTGACACAAATTCAAGAAATGCGTTGCTCTTCGCTCCGAGCTAGATAAATCGCTTACAGGGAGTCTAGATTCTTCAGTAGGCCTTTGGCATGGATCTGAATTGCCAACTGATCAGCATCGCTGATGCGGGCTAAATTCGCTGTCATCAGCCTAGTGCGTGGGCTAGCTTCAAATTGAGTACGGTGCTTAATCAAAAAGTTCCAATACAGATTCGTCACAGGACAAGCAGTCTCCCCAAAACGAATATCAGGCTTGTATTGGCAAGACCC
>JBIISV010000049.1:0-12140 GCA_044340835.1 Polynucleobacter sp. | reverse complement strand
GATGCACTAAAGGCTGGCCTACCTCAAGAGACGATTTATGGAATGGTTCCCGAGGCAGGTCTGCCAAAGGGATTTGAAATCAGTAAACAGGATTTGCGTTAATGGAAAATAAGAAGCCGCTTCCGTATGCGGGAATTCGGGTAGTGGAATTTACACATATGGTGATGGGGCCTACTTGCGGCATGATTCTGGCGGATCTTGGTGCCGAGGTGATTAAGGTTGAGCCCATTGATGGCGATAAAACTCGAAAGTTATTGGGATCGGGTGCTGGTTTTTTCCCCATGTTTAATCGCAATAAAAAAAGCCTTGCGGTTGATATGAAAACACCGGAAGGCATCGAGATTGTCAAAAAGCTCCTTGCCTCCGCGGATGTTGTGAGTGAAAACTTTAAACCTGGAACGATGGCAAAACTCGGGCTTGACTATGAGACATTGCATCAAGTGCATCCCCAATTAATTTATGTGTCACATAAAGGTTTTTTGCCTGGACCTTATGATCATCGAACAGCCTTAGATGAGGTTGTGCAAATGATGGGCGGTTTGGCCTATATGACGGGCCCTGAAGATAGACCTCTACGTGCTGGTTCTTCAGTCAATGACATTATGGGCGGCATCTTTGGTGCTATTGGTGTGATGGCTGCTTTAAGGCAGCGGGATCTCACGGGCATGGGGCAAGAAATTCAAAGTGCTTTATTTGAAAATAATATTTTTCTGGTTGGTCAGCACATGATGCAGTATGCCGTTACTGGTAAGGCGCCCAAACCCATGCCGAGTCGAATTTCTGCGTGGGCGATCTATGATGTATTTGAAGTGGCAGACGGAGAGAAAATTTTCTTGGCAGTAGTTTCTGATACGCAGTGGAAAATCTTCTGTGATGCGTTCGGATTTGATGATTTATTTCAGGATGCTAATTTGGCTAGCAATAACTTACGGGTAGAGGCTAGGCCAGTGTTAATTCCGGAGATCAAGAGCAGACTGTCAGGATTTTCTGCGGCTAAGATCAGTGCGATATTTGAGGCTCATGGACTGCCATTTGCGCCTATTACTAGGCCCGAACAGTTGTTTGATGATCCTCATTTAATAGCGACCGGTGGACTTGCCCCGATTCATATAAGCGATGGACCGAATGCAGGGGTACAGACAGCAGTGCCTTTACTACCCCTCATGATGGATGGGGAGAGGCTTGGAGTTCGACATGACCCACCCAAGTCGGGTGAGCACTCTTGCGAAATTCTACAGGCACTGGGCTTTAGTGATGCAGAGATTTCAAGCTGGACTGCTGCAGGAATTATTCGGTCTTAAGCAACGCGCTCGATGACCATCGCAATTCCTTGGCCTACTCCAATGCACATAGTGCATAAGGCGTAACGTTTCTTCTGCTCCTCGAGCTCAACTACTGCACTCGTAATCAGGCGAGCCCCACTCATCCCTAAGGGGTGGCCAAGTGCAATAGCGCCCCCATTGGGATTCACACGAGCATCGTTATCGGCTACGCCTAGCTCACGAAGTACCGCTAGACCTTGGGCCGCGAATGCTTCGTTGAGCTCAATGACATCGATCTGATCAATCGTCATGCCGAGTCGCTTGAGTAATTTTTGTGATGCGGGGGCAGGGCCAATGCCCATAATGCGCGGAGCTACACCAGCTGTAGCCATGCCGATAATCTTAGCGCGCGGCTTAAGCTGATACTTTTTGACAGCATCCTCGCTGGCTAATAGCAGTGCACATGCACCATCATTGACTCCAGAGGCATTGCCTGCTGTTACTGTGCCATCGGGTCGAACAATTGGTTTGAGTTTTCCAAGTGCCTCCATGGTTGTGGCGCGAGGGTGCTCGTCCTGTGTCACAGCAATGGGATCTCCTTTTTTCTGGGGAATGAATACTGGCGTAATTTCTTTTGCGAGGCGACCATTAGCTTGGGCAGCAGCAGCTTTATTTTGGCTATCTAAAGCCATGCGATCTTGATCTTCACGGTTAATCTTGAAGTCATCGGCGACATTTTCTGCGGTCTCTGGCATGGCATCTACACCATATGCTTTTTTCATGAGCGGATTAATAAAACGCCAGCCAATGGTTGTGTCTTGCACAGAGTTATTGCGTGAGAATGCTGACTCGGCCTTGGGCATCACGAAGGGCGCGCGACTCATGCTTTCTACGCCACCTGCGATCATCAGGTCTGCTTCACCTGCAGCGATGGCGCGAGCTGCTGTTCCAACTGCATCCATTCCTGAGCCACAAAGACGATTAATAGTTGCGCCCGGCACCTCTGGTGAAAGCCCTGCTAGTAGAGCACTCATCCGTGCAACATTGCGATTATCTTCACCCGCTTGGTTCGCACATCCATAAATAATGTCATCTACTTGATCCCATTGGACTTGAGGATTGCGCTCCATTAAAGCTTTAATTGGAATAGCGCCTAGATCATCTGCGCGAACGCTCGATAATGACCCGCCATATCGACCGATAGGTGTTCTGATGGCGTCACAAATATAGACAGGGGAAATATTTTTATTGTTCATTACTTTAGGTGGTCTTTAAATTGTTTTTGAATGCAGACTCAATCATATCTTTTAACTCAAGTAGATGGGGTGCATACTCATTGATGACTTTACTGAGATCACTATCGGCTGGCGCACTGAAATTCAAAGAAGCTTGTTGTCCATTGACTAAAGTGAGGGTAGTGGAGATGGCAAATACCTCAGGCAGCCAGCTAGCGATGCAGTACCCATTTGTTGTAATACTGTCTATCGCAGCCTGAATATCCCCTTCGACCTGATCCCAATTCTTGAGTTTTTGGCCTTTAAGCTCTGCTATAAATTTTTTCCTCATATCGGGCTTGAGGGTTGCAATCCACGCCATGCCTAGGGATGTTCGTTCTATCGGCACACGTTGGCCTGCAACCACCGTGCGCAAAGCAATATTTTTGGTATACCGAACTGACTCTAGATACACCATCTCCATTCGATCAGCGATCGCTAGCCCTACATTGAGCTTGTACTTTTCAGAAGCTTTTCTCATTAAGGCCTCGGCCAACTTCAGTTCACGTAAGCCCATTTTGTAGGCGTGACCTAGGCTGAGAACGGTAGGAGCTAGCCGATACGCGGAATGCGCTTCACTATGCTCAAGAAACCCTGAGATCACCAATGTTTGGGTGAGTCGGCTGACGGTTGAGGGCGGTAGTTTGGTGCGCTCCGAGATTTCGCCGTTACCCAGGAGGTCCATTCCGGGCTTAAAGCAGCGCAGGATTTCTAAGCCCCTGATGAGGGATCTATTTAGTTTTGGGGGAGGTGATTTTAATTCCATCTAGTGGAATTAAACCATATATTCCTGGATAAGTTGGGTCATACTTATCCTCAAATAATTTCAAAAAGTCTTAGGAGACCTTCATGGTGAATCAACTCAAAGTACGTACTCGTCATTGGATATGGGCCCTCACCCCGCTACTTTTTTGTGCTTTAGCAAGCAAGCCTGTTTTAGCGCAGTACCCAGATCGTGCGATCAAAGTGATTGTGCCTTTTGCGCCGGGCGGTGGTACTGATTTGGTAGCGAGAACCTTGGGCTTAACGATGGCCGAGGACTTGAAGCAATCGATTGTGATTGATAACAAGCCTGGTGGTAGCACTATTATTGGAACGGATGCTTTAGCAAAAAGTCCTGCTGATGGTTATACCTTGGTCGTTGCTACCTTAGCGCATGCCGTCAATCCCAGCTTAAAAGCCAAACTGCCTTATTCGCAAGATAAAGATTTTGCACCTGTCGTCTTGGTTGGCGTCTCTCCTAATGTGGTGGTAGTTTCTGCGGATAGCCCCTATAAAACATTTGCTGAGTTTCTAGCTGCAGCAAAAGCAAACCCCGAAAAACTGTCATACGCTTCACAAGGAGGCGGAACATCAGCACATTTGGCTGGTGAATTATTTAATTCGATGGCGGGAACAAAGTTGACTCATATTCCTTATAAGGGTGCTGGGCCAGCGCTTACAGACGTCATTGGTGGTCAAGTCGATGTGATGTTTGCAACGGCATCTGCGGTAGGTAGTCTAGTGGATGCTGGCAAATTACGAGCACTAGCAGTGACTACGCCAACCCGCTCCCCTACACCACAACTAGCTAAGTTACCTACTGTTGCCGAGAATGGTTTGCCGGGATATTCCGCAGGAAGTTGGTATGGCTACTTTGCGCCAGCTGGCACCCCTCCAGATGTGATCAATAAGTTAAATGCCTCAATTAAAAAAGCTGCCCAATCTACCGCTTTTAAGAATCGAGTGGAGAGCGAGGGTCTGGTAATCAGAACGGGTACGCCAGATGAATTTGCCAAGTTTGTGAAGGCTGAAGAGTTGCGGTGGCGTGCAGTCATTAAGAGTGCCAATATTGCACCCGAATAAATTCAATAGAAATTGTCACGGGGAATTTACATGAGTTTTGAGTTAATTGAATTAAGCGTGACCAATGGCATTGCCACTTTGCGTCTCAATCGTCCAGACAAACGCAATGCTATGAGTGATGCTATGCGTAACGAATTTATTGAGGCGCTGGAAATGGTGACCGCCGATAAGTCTATTCGCGCGCTGGTGCTGACAGGAAATGGTAAGGGCTTTTGCGCTGGCGGAGATATTTCTGGGATGGAGAAAAGAATGCAGGCTCCTGCCGGAGAGATTGCTTTTAATGGCTGGCATCGTCAGCAGCGCGTTCATCATGCCGTCTCTTTATTGCATACGATGCCAAAGCCAACGATTGCGGCAGTCAATGGCGCAGCCTCTGGTTTGGGAGCTGATACCGCCTTGGCATGCGATTTTATTATGGCATCTGAGGGCGCCAGTTTTACTTGGTCCTACATCAATCGCGGCATCATTCCCGATGGTGGTGGGATGTACTTTTTACCTAGGCGTGTTGGTTTGGTGAAAGCAAAAGAACTCATTTTCTCAGGCAGAAAAGTCGATCTTGATGAGGCGCTACAGATTGGGATTGTGGATAAAGTCGTCCAGTCAGATTCCTTGTTAGCTGATGCTCAAGCTTGGGCAGTTGAGCTTAGCAAAGGTTCATCTACTGCATTAGCCTTGGGAAAAACCATCCTCAATCAAACTTTTGAAACTACTGCTGCGCAAGTATTTGCCCAAGGTAGTCAGGCTCAAGGCATTTGTTATACGAGTACCGAGCATCGTGAGTCCGTATTGGCTTTTTTAGAAAAAGCCGCCGCCGCTAAAAAGAAATAATTCCTATTAAGTAAGCAGGTTATGAATGAGTAATGCAATTCAGAAGTTAATGGAGCCACGCAGCATTGCGGTGATTGGCGCCTCAACAGATCCTAAAAAGACAGCTGGTAGGCCTATTGCCTATTTGCAAAAACACCACTTTAAGGGAAAAATTTATCCAGTAAATCCTCGTGTGGAAGAAATCGCTGGCTTAAAGTGTTATCCCGATATTGATTCTTTACCTGAAACACCTGATGTAGCGATCATCATGGTTGGAACCGATAAAGCCTTAAGTGCAGTTCAGGAGTTGGCCGCACTAGGTACACCCGCAGCGATTGTTCTCACAAGTGGCTTTGCCGAACATGGCCCGGAAGGATTAAAAAAACAAGAGGAACTGATTGCAGCTGCAGGCGCAATGCGTATTCTTGGTCCCAATACGATTGGCATGGTTAACATTACTGATGACATTCCTTTATCCCCTAGTAGCGCCTTGGAGATGGATCAATTTCCGAAGGGTGCAGTGAGTGTGATTTCTCAAAGTGGCGGCATCTTAGGCTCCTTGCTATCCCGCGCAACTGCCTGTGGTTTGGGTTTATCTAAATTGGTTTCCACAAGCAATGAAGCAGACCTTGGTCTGGCTGATTTTGTAGATTACTTGATTAATGATCCTAGCACTCAGGTCATCGTTCTCTATATTGAGAGCATCCGTCATCCAGAAAAATTTCGCGCAGCAGCATTAAGGGCAAAAAGTGCTGGTAAGCCGATTGTGGTCTACAAGGTGGGTAAATCAGAGGCAGGAATTAAAGCAGCGATTTCTCATACCGGCGCTTTGGCTGGCACTGACAAAATGTATGATGCGCTGTTTAAACAAGTGGGTATTATTCGTGCCAATACCTTCTCCGACTTTTTAGATATTCCGGCTGCCTTATCTTCCGGAAGAGTTTTGCAGGGCAAGCGTGTAGCCATTCTCACTTCAACTGGGGGTGCTGGAACCTTAGTAGCTGATAGCTTGGGTGAATGGGGCTTTGATACTCCCGTGCCTGATGAGATTACTGCAGCGCGTTTACGCGCTCTTCAGCCTGGCGATCAAGCCGTACTGGATCGCAACCCAATCGACGTCACACTTGCTGGCTTACAGCCGGATCTATTGCGTGGCGCTATCGCTGCTCTCTTGGATAGTCCAACGTATGACGCTTTAATTTTGATCTTGGGATCTTCTAGTCTATCGATGCCCGATTTGATGGCTGGCGCAGTTCGGGATTGCATGCAAACCAGTGATAAGCCGGTGATTGCGTATGTGAGTCCGCATGCACCCATTGCAGGAGCATTAATGACTAAGCTTGGTGTACCTGCATTTTCTCAGCCGGAAAGCTGTAGCGTTGCTCTATCGAGCATGTTGCATGCCAGTCAACTCAAAAATGAAAAAGTGGCTCAGGGCAATTTAGCGAAGCACCCACCGCATTTAGATATCACACATTTGCACGGATCTTTGAATGAGTATCAGGCAAAAAATCTATTTTCTGCATTTGGTATTTCAGGGGTTAAAGAATTTGTAGTAAGTAGCACCAATCCTGATTTGGGAGCTGCTAAAGCCTTGGGCGATAAGGTGGTGCTAAAAATCTTGTCCAATCACATTACCCATAAAACTGAAGTAGGTGGTGTTGCCTTAAATGTACCCTCGGATGACATCCTCCAGAAGATGCAGGCGATGGCTGCGGACGTAAAGTCAAAATCAGGTTTTACTATTGATGAATTCTTGGTGCAAGAAATGGTTTCTGGTGGCGTGGAGATGATGGTGGGGATGCACTGCGATCCATTAGGCACTGCTGTGTTGGTCGGAATGGGTGGAGTTACAGCCGAACTTTTCAAGGACACCCAGATGCGCTTGATCAGCCCTGGTAGGGCTTTGAGCAAGGATGAGGCGCTAGAGATGCTGCAGTCATTAAAGACCTGGCCTTTGCTGGATGGGTATCGCGGTCGACCAAAGTGTGATGTGCCTAGTCTTGTAAAAGCAATCGTGCAATTTTCAGAATTGGTGGCTTGCTTAGATGACCGCCTCATTGAGTGCGAGATCAATCCCCTGTTTGTTTTTCCTGAAGGTAAGGGCATCAAGGCGGCTGACGGTATTGCGGTGTTCAGTTAAGGGATGCGCCTACAAGTCATGAAAATACATCAGATTGCCTATCAAGATGGACAGGTCTCTTGGCGAGAGTTTGGCTCACCACGAGTCAATGCATTGCCCTTAATTCTGCTTCATGGTGGGCATGGTAGTTGGGAGCATTGGATTAAAAATATTGAATTCTTGGCCGAGCACTTTCAGGTCTTTGTCCCGGATATGCCCGGTTTTGGAGAGTCATCTTATTTTGGCGGCGACCTTCAGTCTGGGATGCTGAAGCCTTTGCTCGCATCTCTGAATGATTTAGCAGGCTCTGATACAGCAATCCATATTGCTGGATTTTCATTTGGTGGATTTGTTGCCGCACATTTAGTAAATCAACGTAGTCGGGTTAATAGAATTGCACTCTTAGGTAGTGCAGGTCATGCCGGCCCTAGACGACCTCGGGGTGAGCTCTTGGCTTGGAAAGAGTTATATGAAAGTCAAAACTGGAGTGGCCTTAAGGAGGTTCTGCGAGAGAATCTCTACCGACACATGATCGGTGAGGCTGAGAGGATTGATGATCTGGCAATTCGGGTTCATCAAGATGCTTGCGCTAGAACGCGTTTTAGAAGTAAACCTCTCGCTAGACCAGGCGGCCTAGCTGAGCAGTTAGAAACCTATTCTGGCTCAAGCTTACTTGTTTGGGGTGAGCATGATGTGACCTGTACTCCCGATTATGTCATCGAAAAGCTAGTTGACAGACGTGCTAATAGATCAAAAGCCATCGTGCAGGATGCGGGCCATTGGGTTCAATATGAAAAGGCAGAGCAAGTGAATCAATTGCTTCTTGAGTGGTTTACATCAATTCAATCAGTATGAGCAAAATCAATATTCACTACGACGCTGATGTGATGGTAATCACTGTAGATAACCCACCAATCAATGCGGGATCGACGGAGGTACGGCAGGGTTTATTGAATGCCATTCATGCACTGGATGCCGATCAGCAAGTAGTGGCGGCTGTCATTATTGGCGCTGGAAGCACCTTCATTGCCGGCTCAGATATCAAAGAGTTTTCTGCACCCTTGATGGATCCACACTTACCTGTAGTGATTGCTGCCATCGAGAGCTGCTCAAAACCAGTAGTGTGTGCATTGCATGGTGCCGCACTAGGTGGTGGGTTTGAATTAGCGCTGGGATGTGATGCCCGAATTGCATTGGAAGGCACTGTGTTGGGCTTGCCTGAGGTGACTCTTGGGATTATTCCAGGTGCTGGCGGAACGCAACGTCTTCCAAGGCTGATTGGTGTTGAAAAGTCGATCGAGTTCATTTGTGCTGGCACTCGGATTAAGGCGGATCTCGCTTTAACACTCGGCATTGTGAGTAAGGTAGTAAAAACGGATTTACTGGCGAATGCACTTGTACTTGCTAGGTCAATGAAGGGTACCAAGAATCGTATTCGTGATATTGCAACACCCATATCGCTACCTGAGAGTATTGCGAGCGCCTCACAAAAAGCATTGAAATTGGGCAAGAATCGCCCCAACGTTCATCAAGCGATTGAGATGATTACCAATGCGATGACCTTGCCAATAGATCAAGGTTTGGTAATAGAGCGTGAGGTCTTTCAGGGTTTGCGTGTAACTACCGAGGCAGCGGCACTACGCCATCAATTTTTTGCAGAACGTAAATTATTTAAAGCGCTAGGCCCTGATGAGCAAAAGCCAAAGACTATCCAGCAAATAGCAGTCATTGGGGCTGGAACGATGGGCTCTGGAATAGCCATGGCTTGTTTATCGGCTGGATATACCGTGCTGATGCTGGATCAAAATGAAGTAGCCTTGGCAAGTGGTGCCAAGAAAGTCTCAGACTTTTATGAGTCACGGGTTCATAGCGGCAAGATGGCAGCAGAAAAAGTGGCAGCTATTCTTAAGCACTTTACATACTCCACCCAATGGAGTGATATCGTATCCGCAGATTTAATTATTGAAGCCGTATTTGAAGATATGGAAGTGAAGCATGCGGTCTTTGCGAGGATTGAGGAGTATGCCAATCCCGATGCTTTACTGGCATCTAATACATCCTATTTGGATATCGATGCCATTGCTGCAAAAACTCAAAATCCATCAAGGGTATTTGGCTTGCATTTCTTTAGTCCCGCACAAGTGATGAAGTTAATTGAAATCGTTCGTTGCAAAATGACCGCGCCTAGCGTCATTGCTGCTGGCCTGCAATTGGCAAAGCGTTTAGGAAAAACACCGGTCATTAGTGGTAATTCTTTCGGGTTCATTGGTAACCGCATCTATTCAGCCTACCGTCGTCAATGCGAATTGATGCTCGAAGAGGGTGCCTATCCTGAGCAAATTGATCAGGCCCTAGAGGAGTATGGTTTTGCCATGGGCCCATTTGCTGTGGCGGATATGTCGGGATTAGATATTGCTTGGGCTATGCGTAAGAGTCAGGCCGCCACTAGAAATCCAGAGCATCGCTATGTCCACATTCCAGACTCCCTCTGCTTGGCAGGACGTTTTGGCCGCAAAACAGGCTTGGGTTATTACCGCTACCTTGAGGGTGCAAAAAACGGTGTAGTAGATCCTGTGGTCAAGCAGGTGATTGATGAGGCTAGTGCTGCAAAAGGGATTGTTCGTCGTGAATTTTCTGCTGGAGAAATTGTGAATCGAGTATTACTCACCATGATGAATGAAATCGGCCATTTAGCATCTGAAAAAGTCGTGGGTGATGTCACTGACTGTGATGTGGCGCTTGTCAATGGTTATGGCTTTCCCCGTTGGTGTGGTGGCCCCGTATTTATTGCGCGTGAAATGGGTCAGGATAAGCTCAATTCAGAAATAGACGCATTAACAAAACTGAGTGGCCCTGGATTTATTAAGGCTAATCTTAATGGCTTATTTGAGTAAAGAGATTCTCTATGCACATTGTGATATCTGATGATCATCAAGACTGCATTCGGCAGCTTGCCTGTTTTGAAAAGTTAAAAAGTCATACTGTAGAGATTTATAACAATAGTGTGAGTGGCATAGATGCATTGGCAGAGCGCTATAAAAATGCAGAGGCCATTGTCTTAATTCGTGAGAGAACAGTCATTACCAAAGCGCTGTTAGATCGCCTGCCTAAGTTAAAAGTGATTTCTCAAACCGGAAAAATGGCATCCCATGTTGATCTGCAGGCCTGTAAAGAGAGGGGTATTGTAGTGATGGATGGAAGAGGCTCGGGTGCAGCCACAGCAGAATTAAATATGCTACTGATCTTGGCATCCCTGAGAAATCTGGTGGAAGAGGTTGCCAGATTAAAGGGTGGTCAGTGGCAGGGATATCTCGGTGATCAATTGGCCGGCAAAGTGCTCGGGGTTTATGGTTTTGGCAAGATTGGTAAGCAGGTCTGTCATTTAGGGAAAGCATTTGGCGCTAAACCATTGGTATGGGGTCGCGATAGTAGTTTACAAAAAGCGGTTCAAGAAGGATTTGCGGTCGCATCCTCCAAAGCCGACTTCTTTCGTAACAGCGATATTGTGTGTTTGCAGCTCAGGTTAAATGAGGAAACGCGATTTATTGTTGGGCCACAAGATTTGGCGATGATGAAGTCCACTTCATTGCTAGTCAATGCTAGTCGTGCGGAGTTGATTGAGCCTGGCGCTTTGGTGGCGGGACTTAAACAAGGGCATCCAGCGTATGCTGCAGTCGATACTTATGAATCAGAGCCTGTCTTAGGTGCTGATCATCCACTATTACATTTGCCTAACTGTTTATGTACTCCACATATTGGCTTTGTGGAAAGAGAGAATTACGAAGCATATTTTGGGATTGCTTTTGACAACATCAATAGCTACTTAGCAGGTTCACCTCAAAATTGCGTAGCCTGATCATTTAAAACATTGCCCCTCAAGAAACAATACAAAGTAGAGAAAGTGAAAAATGGATTTTTATTTAAATAGCGAGCAAAAAGCGTTTGCAGATGCGGTAGGAAAGTTTGCTGAGAAGGAGTTGGCGCCCAGCGCCTTGGAACGCGCACACAACCCTGAATACCCTTGGGCAATTGCACAAAAGATTAGTGCGCAAGGTTTATTAGGAATCACTTTTTCAGAAAAAGATGGTGGTATGGGTGGAACGCTGATGGACGCCGTGATCGCAATACAAGAGGTTGCATTGCATTGTCCTAAGTCGGCTGATGTGGTGCAGGCTGGAAATTTCGGAGCTATCAGAACCTTCGTCGAGTATGCAAGTGCAGCCCAAAAGGAAAAGTATTTACCTGATTTGCTGGCCGGAAAGAAGATTCTGGGTTTAGGAATGAGTGAGCCTGGAGCGGGATCCGCGGTGACAGAACTGGCTACATCTGCCAAAAAAGTGGATGGGGGTTACTTAATCAATGGCTCTAAAGTATTTTCTACGCATAGTCCTGAGGCAGGCCTCTTTTTGATCTATGTCCGTTTTGGTCCTGGATTGGATGGGATTGGCTCAGTGTTAGTTGAGCGAGATGCTCCAGGTCTGACGGTTGGACAGCCCAATCGTTTTATGAGTGGTGAAGAGTGGTCTCAGTTGTATTTTGAGGATTGCTTTATCTCTGATGATGGTCTTTTATTGGGGCCAGGTGGATTTAAAAAGCAAATTAGTGGATTTAACGTAGAACGCATTGGGAATTCTTCTCGTGCTTTGGCGCTTGGGCGGTATGCATTTAATAAGGCTAGGGAATACGCTACAGTTCGTGAGCAATTTGGTAAGCAAATTTGCGAATTTCAAGGAATTCAATGGAAGTTTGCGGATATGGCAGTTAAGCTAGATGCAGCGCAATTAATGCTTTACCGCGCTGCAGTCAATGCGCAGGCTGGGTTACCATCTG
>JBIISV010000048.1:0-12294 GCA_044340835.1 Polynucleobacter sp. | reverse complement strand
ATTTACTATGTTCGTTACGTTAATCCAAAAGATTTAGGGGATACAAAAGGGTTTTTCTCCAATCTATTTAGCAGTAAAAATGACTCAAGCCTGAAGGCGAAGAGGTATCTTGTGGTTGTTAAATCTACTGGGGAAAGCACTTCAAGTATTCACGTTCAAGATGCAGATGGTAGACCTGAAAATACTGCAGCTGGATTGCAACTCCTGACCCTGCTCACTGAACAGCTGTCGAGATAGCTTATTTAACTGTGAGTAATTTAACTCATAAAAAAAGCCGCTTTTCAGCGGCTTTTTTCTTCAAGCAGAAGATTACTTCTTAGCGTCAGCAGCTGGAGCGGCAGCAGGTGCAGCAGGTGCAGCAGCAGGAGTATCAGCAGCTGGAGCGGCAGCAGGAGCAGCAGGAACAGCAGCCTCTACAGGTTTTGCTTCTTCTTTCTTGCCGCAAGCAGCTAAAACGATTGCCAACATTGCTACGAGTGCTAGTGACTTCTTCATTTGTAATTTCCTCTTAAAAAACATTGTTATTAACTAGTTATTGATATCAGGAATGCACAGGGTAAGGCCCAAGGTGCTTTCCGTATGAGATTATAGTCTTGCCTCTATTTCAATTCAAAAACTAGCCATCCCGCTTCGAAGGCTTCATATAGACTATTGTCCTCGCTCATCCCTCCGAGTGCGCCCGTTATTTTTTTCTTGGCCGCAAGTGAGCGCCAAGCTTTTTTTGTTCGGACATTCTGACCCTCAGTCATATTTTCACCGTTGCAGTAAATTATTTCCCCTAACGCAAGGAGGCGTGTTTGAGGGTGAGGGACCAACACTTGTTTTGCCAGAACGCTCTTAAATTCCTCGGGAGAATATTGCCTTACTGGTTCTGAGAAATAAGCCTGAGGTTTGGGCTCGCTTAAGTAGGCTGCAATCCCAGGGAGGAATGTTTCTAGACGATCAAGCTTGAGCCCCTTTAATTTTTGTGCCACTTGTTCAATCATTTCTTGTGGGAGTTGTTCGGCTGAACTAGTAGCTGCTTGCTTTGGATCGGAAAAACGTTTTTCTAACTCTGGAATGTTTTCTAAAGACTCAGCAAGGCGCCATAAACCCTCTTGAAGCATTTCTTTATAGCTTTGCGCCCTAAATCCTACCGACCATGTTTGGCAACCCGCATCTAATGCCATTCCATCATGGGCTACCTGTGGTGGGAGGTACAGCATATCTCCTGGCTCTAAGTCCCATTCTTGCTCGATCTTGAACTGCTGCAAAATCTTTAAAGGCAGCTGAGAGTTTAAAGTGAGATCTTTTTGCTCAGAGATGCGCCAACGTCTGCGACCCGACATCTGAATCAAAAAGACGTCATAGGAGTCAAAATGGGGCCCAACACCTCCGCCTGGACCGGCAATGCTAATCATGAGATCGTCTAAGCGGGCATCTGGAATAAAGCGAAACCAAGAGAGTACTTTTGCTGCAGCCGGATGCTTGGCCTCCATGCCTTGTAGCAAGAGGGTCCAGTCTGGGGCGTCAAGAGAGGGTATATTTCTTTTCTTAAAAGGGCCGCTGGTCAAAATCCAAGGCTTGGCTTTAATTAATCTCGATTCCACTGCATCATCACCCGCAATCTCAAATAGCTCTTCTGATGAAATGGCGCTACTGAGGGGCTCACCCAGATCTTTTGCAAGCCTAAAGGCAGGGATAGCGCCACGAACCAACAGTGGTTTTTTATGCCAATGGGATTTCATAAACTTCTGGGGGCTAATACCCCCCAGAAGGGCCCAAGCACGATCCAGGGGAAGGTTTTCAGGGGCCTGGGGTGGATCGTAGGGTTTGGTCAAGTAAAATGGGTGCATATCAGTAAGAAGCTGTTTAAAACATAATGTTGAACGAATTACGCATGAAGATCGAAAAAAATACTGTTGTATCCCTACGTTATAAATTAACTGACGCGCAAAACAATATTATTGAAGAACCAGATTCTCCGATGGTATACCTGCACGGTGGATATGAGGGCACTTTTCCGAAGATTGAAACCTTGTTGGATGGGCAAGACTTAGGTTATGAGGCTAGCATTCAGCTTGAGCCTAGCGAGGCTTTTGGCGAATATGATCCAGAGTTACTAAAGATTGAGCCACGCGCGCGCTTTCCAGAGCCTTTAGAAGTAGGCATGCAGTTTGAGGGAGTTCCTGACGCTGAGGAAGAGGGCGATTCTGATGAAATGGATGATGAGCCCTTGATCTACACTGTGACAGATGTAGCAGATAGTCAAGTGGTGCTAGATGGCAATCACCCGCTAGCTGGTATGGCTCTTCGATTCTGGGTACAGGTTGAAGATATTCGCGCTGCTACTGACCAGGAGATTGAGAATCGCTACCCTGAAGGCGGCGAAACATTTGCCTTTGGAATGCCTAATGATGAATTAGATGATGCTGATGATGATCTAATAGATGGCGCTCCTAGTAAAGACGGTTCGTCACCGACCCTACATTAATCACTTTTTAAGCCCCTCTAATAACAAGTCCTTTGTATAGAGACGTGCCACACAAGATGGCGCCTTCTTACTTTTAAAGTGAGCTAAACATCTGCCGATCTTAACGGGTAAGGGCTTTATTCATTTTTTTAAGATCATCTGTTTCGCAATTCCACGCAGCAGATCAATTTCCTCCTTATGGAGCCGAGTTCTTGCAAATAGCGCTTGTAAGCGAGGCATGAGCTTCTTTGGATTGGCGGGGTCGAGATAAGCAATCGCTTCTAGCCCTTCCCGCCAGTGCTCGAGCATTGCTGCTACAGCTGCAGGATCAGCATATTCCACCAATTCAGGTGCTTGTTGAGTCATCTCTGCTGGCTTTTCCCCTGAACCCATACCCAAAGTCTCCCTTAGGCTAAAAGCGCAGACCATGATGGCTTGGGCGAGGTTTAGAGAGGGGTAGATAGGGTTGGCATCGAGCCATACCCGATGTGTGCATAGTGAGAGGTGATGATTATCTAGACCCGTTCTTTCTGGGCCAAATAGGAGGGCAACTTGCTGCTTGCTTTTAATCGCTGCCTCAACTAGTAGGCGAGCATCCTGCCAATTTAATGCGGGAGGTCCAAATTGACGATCACGGCTAGTGAGGCCTAAAACAAGGGCGCAGTCTTGAACCGCAGACTCAAGGGATGGAGATTCTTTGCTAGCCTCCAAAACATCGGCCGCACCGCTAGCGAGAGCAATTGCCTCGGGAGCTTGTGCAATCCCTGAGATCTTAGGTGAAATGAGGCGCAGATCGCTAAATCCCATGGTTTTGAGTGCACGTGCTGCCGAACCTACATTTCCGGGGTGGCTAGTCTCGACCAAAACCCAGCGCAATAGCTGTGCTTGAGCAAAGTTCATCATGGCAGGCTGTCTCTAGAGGCTTGGGGGTTCACAAGGGCAATCGTTTAGAATCATCATGTTAGCTCCTTATTGTCCTGCAGTTTGCAATCTAGTGAGCTTGTTCTTATTTAATTTGTCCATCAACACTATGCATCCCATGTTAAACGTGGCCGTAAAGGCTGCCCGTCGTGCCGGAACCGTGATCAATAGAGCCTCTCTCAATTTAGAGCGTCTCCAGATTGACCGTAAACAACATAATGATTTTGTAACCGAGGTGGACAGACAGGCAGAAGCAGCCATTATTGAAACACTTAGTGAGGCCTACCCCTCTCACGGATTTTTAGCCGAAGAAACGGGCCCCCAAAATATTGATGCTGAAAATGTATGGATTATCGATCCCCTAGATGGCACGACTAATTTTATTCACGGCTTTCCACAATACGCAGTATCAATTGCATTATCTGTCAACGGCGTCACTCAGCAGGCAGTGGTTTATGACCCAACACGTGATGAGCTATTCACTGCCACTCGTGGTGCGGGCGCGTATTTAGACCGTCGGCGTTTGCGTGTTGCTACTCAAGATCGTTTAGCAAATTCTTTATTGGGTACAGGCTTTCCGTATCGTGAGGATCAAGATTTAGAAAAGTATTTAAAAATCTTCGCAGACATGACACGTCAATGTGCCGGCTTACGTCGCCCCGGGGCTGCCTCTTTAGACTTGGCTTATGTTGCTGCTGGTCGCTATGATGGATTCTTTGAGAGTGATCTCAAGTCTTGGGATATGGCTGCAGGTGCCTTACTAGTTACCGAGTCCGGAGGCTTGATTGGTAATTACCGTGGGGAAGAGGGATTCTTACAAAGTGGTGAGGTGATGTGTGCCAATCCACGTATTTTTGCTCAGATGGTCCAATGCCTGTCAAAGTACTCTAATTGCTAAATTCAGTATATTAAAGGCTTTAATTTTTGATCAAATCGGTGTAGCTGACGCCATATTCATTAATCATAAGAGCACTAGCTCGGGGTCGTCCGCTGACCGGGTGATCCAAATCCCAGTCTGATAAAACCCAGCGTTGCCATGCTTGATCATGAATGCTTTCCTGATGATGAGCAGGTAGATGAGTATGCCCATGAATCAATCGATTAGCGCTTTGATCTTTTAATACCGCAGCGCATGCCGCTAATGCGACATCCATTTTATTCTGGGCTCCCTCTACAGTAGATTTGACAGAGTGTTTATATTGCATGCCACTATTGCTACGTAAATGATTCGCAATTGAGCGACGCCAATGTAAGGGAAGCATTAAGAATAACTTTTGAATCCAAGGCTTACGAACCCAAGTCCGGAAGATTTGATAGCCAATGTCGGCAGTGCATAGCGAGTCCCCATGGCATAAAACATATTTATTGCCAGTGATCGTGATTTTGCTAGGATCAGACAGCAAGATCATGCCAGTCTTATTTAAAAAATGAGTCCCAAGTAGAAAATCACGATTGCCATGAAGATAGTATATTTTTATCTTGGTAGACAGGGTTGCCAGTGCACGCTTGACCTCCTGGTGGAAGGGTGAATGAAGAGCTGCATCATCACCGATCCAATACTCAAAGAGATCCCCCATGATAAATACAGCCTCGACCTTGGGTGCATCCTTTTCACAAAAGTCAAAGAATCTTTGCGCCGTCAATGGCATTGACGGCGTCAGATGCAAGTCAGAAATGAGTAACGCGCTTGCGTATTGTGGAATCATTCCTCGAGAATGCTTGCCTTTTCAATGACGATATCTTCAGCAGGGACATCCTGATGAAAGCCAGCATTTCCTGTTTTGACTTTACGGATAGCATCAACTACCTCCAGTCCATCAGTCACTTTGCCGAAAACAGCGTAGCCCCAGCCTTGGGCATTGGGTGCCGTATGGTTTAAGAAATCGTTGTCATTCACATTAATAAAAAATTGAGCTGTTGCAGAGTGCGGATCACTAGTACGAGCCATTGCTACTGTGCCACGTTCATTTTTGAGGCCGTTGTTTGCCTCATTCTCAATTTGAGCTCCAGAGGTTTTTTCTTTCATGCCAGGAGTCATTCCGCCACCTTGAATCATAAAGTTATCAATTACGCGATGAAAAATTGTGCCATCGTAGTGGCCATTCTTTACGTACTGTAAAAAATTAGCAACAGTCTTAGGTGCCTTAAGAGCATCGAGGGTTAGGGTGATATCACCCTGATTTGTTTTGAGTAGTACTTGAGCCATGATGAATTAACTTTCTGGTGAGTTAGTAGATAAAAACAGTAAAAAATTATTTTGTATTGGATGGGTTCGATTTTGCAGGCACAACTTGGCTTGCTGGAGGGCCTGATCTTTTGGGAGGTTTGAGGATGTCCATTAAAGCTTTCGAGCGATTGGTGTATTGGCGTTGATTGAGTACCGCATCCTTGGCAGCATTGTCATAGGCTTGAGCACCGAGATGAATATAAACCTCACCCAAATTTGCAGCAGCTACCGTATAGCTGGGTCGTAATTTCAAGGCAAGCTCTAAATAATCTCTTGCTTCAATCCAATTTCCTTGGTTTGCTGCCATTGCTGCTAAGTTATTGTAGGGCTCTGGCAATTCTGGAAATTGCTGGGTAATTTCAATTAAAGTCTTTTTGGCTGCTTCCCACTGGCGCAATTCAATTTGCATGCGTGCTTTTACGTAACGCAATTGCACATTGCCAGGGGTTTTCTTCAGCTGCTCATTAATGCGATCGATTGCATCGGGATATTTCTTAGCCTTCACCAGCTTTTCGATATCCGACGGAATTCCATTTTTAGTCACTGGATCTGGTTCAATGATCAAAAATGATAGAAAAGGTACTGCTACAGAGTCAGATAATTCAGCGCTGAATTGGTCATATCCTGCGTCACTACCAGCAAGTCTTGGTGGGTCATTGGGGCCGTAGGATCCCAAATAGGGTGCTTGAGGACCTTTTTCGCTGCTAGCAGTGGCTGTATTAAGCGCCTTGATTTGAGCATCAGCGAGCTGTTGGCCTGGGGTGCTACATCCACCCAGGAGGAAAAGGCTAAAAATGGCAATCAAACCACCCATTAGGGCTGGACAAAGGAAAAAGGGCTTAGCAGGCATAGGAGGCGGGGTGAAAAACGGGCTCATTCGATATACTCAGCGCTCAGTCTAACAAATTGGCGCTACTTGCCCACCTTTATAGCCCCTATGCTGCAAATCTATAACACCCTCAGTCGTTCCAAGCAGGCCTTTAAGCCCATTGAGCCAGGCAAGGTGAAGATGTATGTCTGCGGAATGACCGTCTACGATTTTTGCCATATTGGGCATGCTCGAGTCATGATTGTGTTTGATATGGTGGTTCGTTGGTTGCGAGCTAGTGGCTATGAGGTGGTTTATGTCCGCAATATCACCGATATTGATGACAAGATCATTAATCGTGCCATTGAGAATGGTGAGCCCATTTCTGCCCTCACGCAGCGTTTTATAGATGCGATGCATACCGACTCCGATGAGTTGGGATTAATGCACCCCGATCACGAGCCCCGTGCAACCGATTACATTTCTCAAATGCAAGGAATCATTGGGCGCTTAATTGAGAAGGATTTAGCTTATCAAGGTGAGGACGGTGATGTGAACTTTGCCGTACGATTGTTTCCAGAATACGGTCGTCTTTCTGGAAAATCTTTAGACGAATTAAATGCGGGTGAGCGTGTCGCTATTGGCGGTACTAAACGCGATCCTTTGGATTTTGTTTTATGGAAAAGTGCTAAAACAGAAGAGCCAGCAGATACGCGTTGGCAGTCTCCGTGGGGCGAAGGTCGTCCTGGGTGGCATATTGAATGTTCGGCAATGTCTTGTGATTTACTTGGGGAACATTTTGATATTCATGGTGGCGGTGCGGATTTACAGTTTCCGCATCACGAAAATGAGATCGCCCAAAGTGAGGGCGCCTTGTATGGCCAAGATCACAAAGCGAGTGACGAGCCCTTTGTTAATTATTGGATGCATAACGGCCATATTCGGGTTAATGAAGAAAAGATGTCGAAGTCACTTGGCAACTTTTTCCTAATCCGTGATGTTTTAAAGCGCTTTGATCCCGAGGTATTACGCTTTTTTATGTTGCGCTCCCATTATCGTAGTCCAATTAACTATAGTGACGCACAGCTCGAGGAAGCTCGCTCTGGATTGGTTCGCCTCTACACTGCTCTAGCTCATGCTCCTTTAGCTAATCAGGCTGTGGAGGCCAATTCTGTATGGGCTAAGCGTTTTTCTGAGGCTATGAATGATGACTTCAATACTCCTGAGGCGATTGCTGCCTTATTTGATTTAGCGAGTGAAGTCAATCGTGCACAGGGCGAAGAAAAAGTGCAATTGGCGGTCGCCTTAAAACAATTGGCCGGAACTTTAAACTTTTTACAACGTGAGCCAGCTCAATTTTTACAAGCAGGTTCTCGGGGGAGTGAGCCAGGCTTATCTGCAGACCAAATTGAAGAGCATATTGCAGCACGCGTATCGGCCAAAAAGACAAAGGACTTTGCTAAAGCGGACTCGATTCGCAAGACATTACTGGAGCAGGGCGTAGTATTGGAAGATAAGCCTAGTGGCATTACCGAATGGCGTCGTAGTTAAATCTAGAAATGGTGCTTAGGCATTGAGTAATTGAGAATATATTTTGAATAAAGTAGCAGAGCAATCCATTCTTGAAAAAGTGGCTCCCGAGTACTGGGACCAAGCTTGTGCTGAGCTAATGAAGCAGGACCGCATTTTGAAGAAAATCATTCCGAATCATGAATCGGGTTTCTTGATGACGCGGGGCGATGCGTTTACAACTTTAGCAAGATCGATCGTTGGTCAGCAGATCTCTGTTGCCGCGGCACAGTCCGTTTGGAATAAAGTTCTTTTGGCTCTCAAAAAGAAAGTCAGCCCCAAAAATATCCTTGCCTTAACAGTGGAAGATTTGCGGGCAGCAGGGCTATCAGGTCGTAAGGTGGAATATATCCGAGATTTGGCTGAGCATTTCAATTCAGGTCGTTTGCATGCTGATCAGTGGAAGGGCATGGATGATGAAGCCATCATCAAGGAATTGAGTGCAATTCGGGGTATTGGCCGCTGGACAGCAGAAATGTTCCTGATTTTTAATATGGTCAGGCCTGATATTCTGCCTTTAGATGACGTAGGCCTCATTAAGGCGATTTCCATCAATTACTTCAGTGGAGAGCCTGTGAGTAGGCATGAGGCCCGTGAGGTTGCGGAAAATTGGGCGCCTTGGCGTACGGTGGCAACTTGGTATATGTGGAGAAGTATCGACCCCATTCCCGTTGAATATTAAAATCAGGCTATGAAAACGACTTTCCTGGATTTTGAGCAGTCAATCGCTGAACTAGAGTCAAAGATTGAGGAACTGCAATTTGTGCAAGATGAATCATCGGTAGATATCTCCGATGAGATCAAAACGCTGACTGAAAAAAGTCAGCAATTGACTAAAGACGTTTATGCTAACCTGAGTCCTTGGCAGGTCTCTCAGGTGGCGCGTCATCCTCAGCGTCCCTATACATTAGATTATGTAAGCGCTTTGTTCACAGACTTTCATGAGCTTCATGGCGATCGTAACTTTGCAGACGATCAATCTATCATTGCAGGTTTAGCGCGTTTTGATAATCAGCCCTGTATGGTCATTGGCCATCAAAAAGGCCGGGATACTAAAGAGCGTGCTCTGAGGAACTTTGGTATGAGTCGCCCAGAGGGATATCGTAAGGCTATGCGACTAATGCGTTTGGCAGAGAAATTTAAATTACCGGTATTTACTTTCGTGGACACCCCAGGTGCGTTTCCGGGGATCGACGCAGAAGAGCGTAATCAATCTGAAGCGATTGGCCGCAACTTATATGTTCAGGCGGAGCTAGAAGTTCCAATCATCGCTACCATTATTGGTGAAGGTGGCTCTGGAGGTGCATTAGCAATTGCCATGGGTGATGTCGTGTTGATGTTGCAAAACTCCACCTACTCAGTGATTTCTCCTGAAGGTTGTGCTTCTATTTTGTGGAAGACTGCTGAGAAGGCGCCTGAAGCTGCTGAGCAATTAGGCCTTACCGCTCAACGCTTAAAAACATTGGGCTTAATTGATAAGATTGTTGCTGAGCCGATTGGCGGCGCTCATCGTGATTACGATGCCATGATGACCAGCATGCGCAAAGCTTTGGCTGAATCCCTCAAGATCTTTAACGGTATGAAAGTGGATGCGCTTCTTGAGCGTCGCCATGAACGTTTAATGAGCTATGGCAAGTTCAAGGAAATCGAAACCAAGCCCTAAGGCAGCCCCTGTAGCAGCCAATCGAATTGCGCTTGCTCTCAGTGGTGGCCTCGATTCAGTTGTGCTGCTCGATACTGTTTGTAAGGCAGTACAAGCTACTGGCACTTCAAAGCAATCAATTGAAGTTTGGGTTTTTCATATTCATCATGGCTTGCAAAAGCAGGCGGATGATTGGCTTGAATTTTGTGAGAAGCTCGCCAAAAAATACCGTGTCCATTTTGATTTTCGCCTCTTACATTTTGCTGATCCAGGTTCGGGAAATATTGAGGCCAGAGCAAGGGCAGAGCGCTATGAGGCTCTGACTGACTTATGCCTTGAACATGGTGTTGATGATTTGCTGCTAGCACATCATCAAAATGATCAAGCTGAAACCATCCTATTGCAACTGTTAAGGGGTTCTGGCGTTGCCGGTTTATCAGGCATGCCACAAAGCCGCGTCCTTAATACCCAAGATCAACAGATTACTTTATGGCGACCACTGCTTAATCAAAGTAAACAAGACTTAGAGGCTTATGCCAAAGCGCATCAGCTCAAGTGGGTTGAGGATCCCAGCAATCAAAATACGCGTTATCGTCGCAATGCAATTCGTAAAGAAATTATTCCAAGACTAGAAAGCATACAGCCCGGCGCAGTCCCCAATCTGGCCCGAAGCGCAGATTTGCTGGCTCAATCCCAGATGCTGCTTGATCGCTTAGCCATACAAGATGGGAAAGGCGCCCTTCAAGGCAAAAACTTAAAACTCAAACCCCTTTTAATTCTTTTTAAGGCAGATAAGCCTGCTGCCAATAATTTGATGCGGTATTGGTTGAGATTAAATAATCTGGTAATGCCATCTCAAGAGCGGCTTGAGTCTTGGTGGAAAGATCTGATGGCGGTAAGATCAGATGCAAGCTTGGAGTGGCAGCATGATGAGGTAAGTATTCATTTGTGGCGTAGCGTCTTGCAGGTGGCCAATAGCAATTCTGGGCAGTGGATATTTCGGAACTTACCGCTACGAAGTAAGGCGCTAGGTTTACCGCTGGCCTTTGTAGATAAAGCCCAAGAGCAAGGTCTTATCGAGGAAAGACAGCGCAAAGGATCAGAAAAGATTCAAGTTAAGCCTAACAGCCCACGTAAGACCCTGAAGAACCTCTTTCAGGAGTCAGATGTGCCACCCTGGGAGCGACGGGTGCCGTTGCTGTATATCAATGATGAGCTCGTCGCCGTAGCGGGGATAGGGTTGAGTTACCCGCATTTAGCGTCAACCGGCAAACGGGTGATCCCCGATTGGTCTGGGTGCTAATAGTGCGGGGACAAAACCCTGTAAAATAAGCCCCTTTTAGACCCTAGGGGATGTCATTCCCTGTAAATAGGAAATAAAACGGTTTTTATGGCTCTTATCGTTCATAAGTATGGCGGCACCTCAATGGGCTCAGTTGAGCGCATTCAGAATGTTGCTAAACGTGTTGCTAAGTGGATGCGTGCAGGCCACCAGGTGGTGGTCGTACCTTCAGCTATGTCAGGCGAGACCAATCGCTTATTAGGCTTGGCAAATGACATTAACCCTAATGCAAATCCGCGTGAGCTAGATCAAATTGCTTCGACAGGTGAGCAGGTGAGTTCTGGCCTATTGGCCTTGGCATTACTGCGTGAAGGTGTTGATGCGGTGAGTTATGCAGGTTGGCAAGTAACAGTTCACACGGATTCCTCCTTCACGAAGGCGCGCATTAAAAGCATTGATGATCAAAAAATCTTAGCTGATCTCAATGCTGGTCGGGCGGTTGTTGTTACCGGCTTTCAGGGGGTTGATCCCAATGGCAACATCACCACTTTAGGTCGCGGTGGTTCAGATACTTCTGCAGTTGCTATGGCCGCAGCCCTAAAGGCAGATGAGTGCCTGATCTATACCGATGTGGATGGTGTTTACACCACCGATCCTCGTGTTTGCGAAGATGCACGTCGCTTAGACAAGATTACCTTTGAAGAAATGCTGGAGATGGCTAGCTTAGGCTCTAAGGTATTGCAAATCCGTTCAGTGGAGTTTGCTGGTAAGTACAAAGTTAAAACTCGTGTACTGTCATCGTTGACAGACCCGTTGATGCCTTTAGACCAAGAGATGAAGTCGGGCACCTTGATTACATTTGAAGAGGATAGCACTATGGAAGCCGCAGTTATTTCCGGCATCGCCTTTGCGCGTGATGAAGCAAAAATTACCGTTTTAGGGGTTCCTGATCGCCCGGGTATCGCCTACCAAATATTGGGCCCCGTTGCAGACGCCAATATCGACGTTGATATGATCATTCAGAATCAATCTTTCGAAGGCAAGACGGACTTTACTTTTACAGTGCCACGCGCCGACTACCAAAAAGCATTGGACTTACTGAAAAGTAAGGTTCAGTCCCATATTGAGGCCAAGGAAATTTCTGGAGATCCAAAGGTCTCTAAGGTATCCGTGGTTGGTGTTGGTATGCGATCCCATGTTGGTGTGGCCAGCAAGATGTTCCGCACATTATCGGAAGAGGGTATCAACATCCTGATGATCTCTACCAGCGAAATCAAGATTTCAGTAGTGATTGATGAGAAATATATGGAATTAGCGGTACGTGCTCTCCATAAGGCTTTTGAGCTTGATCAGAAGTAATTAGAGCCATTAAATGCTTTAAAACCGCAGTAAA
>JBIISV010000047.1:0-12328 GCA_044340835.1 Polynucleobacter sp. | reverse complement strand
TAATCACATGAAAATGGCCATGCTCACCATGAGGCATTTCATCAGCAGAATGTGCGTGGTAATAAAACTCATAACCACTAACCTCATCCACTAAATCATTAATCGGATAGTGTTGCCACTCAATAAAATCTTTGGCACCGCATAAAGCAGCCTCATTCAAGGTACGCCCAGACTCTGCATACCGCATTTGAATGTTGGCTATCTCTTGAGCAGCCAACCAAAGATCAGATTGAATCAGCATTTTTAAAATTACTCTGCAGCTTTACGCTTTTTAGGGCCGCAAGGATTTGCAGGGCCACATGGGTTGGCTGCTTTTTTCTTTGCAGGACCGCATGGATTAGCAGCCTCCTTCTTGGGGCTGCAAGGATTCTTTTGCTCTGCACCTGCTGGTGTTGTAGGCGCATCAGCTGAGTGTGCTAATGGTGCCGCAGCTAAACCAGCTAAGGCTATTGCTAATGCTGCTACAGTAGATTTCTTAGACATATATTTCCTTTTAAAAATTAAACTTGCGAACGAACAGGACCTGTGGATTTACTTTCCATCCAAGAGCCCAATGCAAATACACCAACTGCTGCAATGACCATGCCGATATTGATAGATAAGCTGGAGATATTGAAGGCATCTGGTAATGCATCTGCTTTTGCGTATTCGCCTAAAGTGGTTAAGAGCTCAATATTGGGATAAATGCCGGCAAACAATACTGTGCCAAGCAGTAAGCCGAGTAAGAATATGGCTGCATCAATACGACCAGACATCAAACCAACTACAGAGGTTCCCGGGCAATAGCCGCCAATCGCAAAGCCAGCACCTACTAAAGCCCCGCCTAGCGCTGCAGCCCCTAAAAACGCAGGCGGCACAAATAAGCTACCCGCATCTATCAGTCCAAACTGTTCCAATATCAACAGACCAACGGCAGCAAACACAATAGCGGTAAACATCACCTTAAATACCGACCAGTCTGTTAAACGGAACTGGCCCGTTAATTTATTTGGGTTACCAAATCCAGCGCGCTCTAATACAAACCCAAAGCCTGCACCCAAAAGAAGTCCCGAAAGAATTTCAGTCATCTTATTTCTCCTCCTTTAAGAATCGACTTGCTAATAAACCCACTGCAAAGAATGTTCCTAAGAAGGTAAATCCAGCCAAACTCAATACTGCTGCGCCAGATAAACCAAGGCCACTAGTGCAGCCTGCAGCTACCCGTGCGCCAAAGCCTGCCAAGATACCGCCCAATAAAGCCGTCATAGGACGCTTAGAGCCACCTAAAAACTTTTTGCCATCAAGCTGAATATGAATCCTCTTTGCTAAAAATGCGGATAACAAAGCGCCTATGGCAACACCCACTACTTGCCAAGTAATCCAAGCATTTAAGGGCTTGCCCTCTTCAACCATTCCGCCTAAGTAGTCATTTGCATTAGTTGCCACTGGAGCGACATACATCCCAATCCAAGCTACTACGCGTGTTGTAAAGCCTGTAGCCCCGAGACCATGACCCGTAACTACAAAGGTAGCCAATAGAACTATTCCCAGCAGAATTCCTGCTAATAGCGGATTCATATACGGCGCTGGCTTATCCAGCTTGACGTTTTCAACCATCTTGGCTACCCTCATTTAATAAATTAATAATATATAATTTAATATATTAATATCGAGCTAATACAAAGTCAATGCATGATTGAAGTAAAACCGATATACGCTGAAAGTTTTTGATCTAGATCATGAAAATGAGAATCTAAAATCTCATTTATCAAACATTTACTAGAAAGGCGCCATTACAAGAGATCCTGTGCGGCCTCCAAAGCTAAAGCATCTGAAGCCGACGGCAATGCCAGTTTGGAACATAGATGATAAAGATTAATGAGCCTTATCTGCTATATCAACTGCATAGACAGTCTTTATCTTTAAGGGGGACTAAAGACCGCGCTCTGAAAAATTTCTAAGCGCATTCATATCAGGGATTTGGACTGTAAGCCTACTTACATTTGATATGAGCCCTTGATCTGACATAGATGCTAAGGCCCTGCTGATAGTTTCAAACTTGACATCCATCATCAGCCCCATATCTTCGCGCTTGAACAATGGTGCAACTGCATAATTACCGGATGGTTTTGCTAGCTTTAGAAAAAAACGAGCAAGCCTAACTTCGATCCTCCCGGTATTAATTTCAGCAAACCATGACTCTGCTTGAGATAAAGCTTCCCCCCATTTTTTAACTATTTGGCGATGAAGGCGCGGAGACTCCTCACCAAGGGTAGAAATAATGTTTTTAGGAATTCTGCAAAGACGAATGTTTGTAAGAGAAGTTGCAGAGTGAGAATAATGATCACCCAGTAATGCCTCCATCCCAAACAAATCACCGGGAGTCACTACGCGAACAATTCTAGTAGAACCGTCTGGATTGAGATGGAGTAGCTTTATATACCCCTCCCGAAGGGTAAATAGATGCAACGCTGAATCACTCTGGGAATAAATGATTGCATTTGATGCATACTTTAAATCATCGATTGGGGCATGTATTTTTGAAAAATCTTCCTCATTTAGCTCTGCAAATAAAGCAGAGCTACGAATAGAGCATGAGCCACAGTCGCTCTGACCTTGCCACGCAATCTTGATGTCTAGAGGCTTCATCATGGCTATATCTTCAAATCACTTTAAACGGTTTTATGCATACGTTTGTATATACGCATATGTAAATATGCGTATATTCGTATATACAAGTTTAATAAGAAACTGGGCAAGTAGACCTAGTAATAAGTGAGTGCACTAGCTTTACCCTTGAAAATCCGATACGAAAAAAGTGTATACCCAAGAATGGTTGGGAGTACGATGATTGCGCCCCAAAAAATTACCCGAAGAGATTCAGTAGCTGCAGCCGCTTGCCAGAGGGTCATTTTTCCAATAATGACATATGGAAAAATACTATAGGCAATACCAAAAAATGCCAGCCAAAAAATCGCAACAACACAGGCAAATGGTAACCACTCACGCTTGCTAGTGCCCTGCTCTAAGGATTGGATGGAGCGATTGGTAAGCAGAAATAAAATAGCCGTTGCGAGCGGTACCGGGGATAGCCAAAGAATTTGCGGCCAAGCAAACCATTTATGCATGATTTCAGAGCTGAAGTATGGAGTTGCCGCAGAGACTAATGCAATTCCAAATCCGGTAAGCCATAAGCTGGTTTTGGCCCATCGAAATGATTGCTGCTGAAGCTGCCCTTCTGTTTTTAAGATCAGCCATGTTGATCCAAGAAGTACATAACCTGCTGGCAAACAAATTCCAACAAGTAGCGAAAAACTCCAACCCAAAATTCCTGAATCAAAACCCACAATCAAACGACCGATCATGATGCCCTGAGAGACTGAAGCAATTAAACTGCCGATATAGAACAATAAGTTCCAAAGTGGCTTTTGCTCAATATTGACCTTGACCCTAAAGTCAAATGACACTCCTCGCAAAATTAATCCCATCAACATGGCTGCTACGGGCAAGTAGAGCTCTGTCAGGATTAATCCATGGGCTAGTGGAAACGCAACCAGTAATAGGCCAACACCTAAAACAATCCAGGTTTCATTGGCGTCCCAAAATGGTCCGATCGATGCAATCATCATGTCTTTATCAGGATCTGATGCTCGATTAAGCAGCATTCCAATGCCTAAGTCATAACCATCTAGCACTACATAGGACAGCATGGCAAATCCCATAGCGACGAAGAAAAAAAGTGGAAGCCAAATGGATGCTTGAGTGTAGTCAATTGACGTCATAACTTAAGTCCTAAAAAGGCTCCACGAAGTTTCAGGCTTTTTCTCTAATTGGAAATTAGGATTTTCTTTATCGTCAGCCTGACGAGCCAAATAGAAAATTACCCAAATGTAGGCAGCTAACAAACCCACATAAAGAGCCAAATAAGCAAATAGAGTAGAAAAGACCATACCAGTAGGCAAAGTTGTTGCGGCTTGTGCAGTGGTAAGAACCCCAGTAACCAAATATGGTTGGCGTCCAATTTCAGTTACATACCAACCAGCTAAGACGGCAACCCAGCCGGAAAAGGTCATCAGTACCAAGCCTTTAGCAATCAATTTTGGTAGAGGTCGATTCTGACGTAACTGCCAACGCCCTAACCATGAGAATAAGAGCATCAAGATGCCCACTCCAACCATCACCCGAAAGGCAAAAAATACTGGGGCGACAGGCGGGATCTTATCTCCAAAGTCATTCAATCCCTTAACTTCACCATCCCAACTATGGGTTAAGTAAAAAGATGCCAGCTTAGGAATGCTGATCTCGTAATCATTGGTACGTGTTTTTTGATTGGGAATGCCAAAGATCACTGCAGGCACACCAGTACCGCCATTCCAAATTCCTTCCATCGCAGCAAGCTTTGCGGGCTGATGATGTAGGGTATTTAGGCCATGCAGATCTCCAAGTATAATTTGAATTGGCGTTAATACCATAGCAGCAGTAAGCGCCAATTTCATTACCATCAAGTTAGCTTCAGAACGGCTATTACGTAAGTAGCGGTAAGCAGAGATTCCAGCCAAGAAAAACGAGACAGTCAAAAATGAAGCTAGCATCATATGGCCAAGGCGATAAGGCATCGATGGATTAAAGATGATCGCCATCCAATCAACGGCATGTGCTCTGCCATCAATCATTGTGAAACCCTGTGGGGTTTGCATCCATGAATTTAAAGCAATAATCCAAAATGCAGAAAGGCTAGTACCAAAAGCAACTAGAAAGGTGGCTAATGTATGCACTCGTTGTGAAACGCGCTTTGCACCAAAGAGCATGATGCCTAAGAAAGTTGCCTCAAGGAAAAAAGCTGTTAAGACTTCGTAAGCTAATAATGGACCAGCAATATTGCCAACGGTTTCCATATACCCAGGCCAGTTTGTTCCAAACTGAAAACTCATCGTGATACCACTCACGACACCCAAAGCAAATGTTAAGGCAAAGATTTTGATCCAGAACTGGTATGCCTCTTTCCAGCAATCTAGTCCAGTCCTGTTATGTTGAATCTTAAAATAAAAGAGGAACCACCCCAATGCAATCGAAATGGTCGGAAATAGAATATGGAAAGAAATATTCGCTCCAAATTGGATTCTGCTCAAAATAAGTGTGTCCAACATCTCATTACCCCTTATTTTTATTTAGATTCACAAAAATTACTTTTTGGGTGCTTTAGCGTATCGCAGATAAGGCAACTTGATGTCAATATCACCAAACTGAGCTTTTGCCTGCTCATCATTAAGGGACAGGCCCACGATCACATCCTGACCAGGAATCCAGTTTGCTGGGGTTGCCAATGGCACGCCATCGGTTATTTGGATTGCATCTAAAGCCCTGAGAATTTCCGCAAAGTTACGACCGACTGACATTGGATAAGACATAGTCAGGCGTAGTTTCTTATCTGGGCCAATAATAAATACGGTACGAACAGTAGCACTATGGGCAGGTGTCCGACCATCTGGCAAATAAGCATCCGCAGGCAACATGTCATACAGTTTAGCAACCTGTAATGAAGTATCGTCAATGATTGGAAAATCTGCTGGCGCTCCTGCAAAAGCGCTTATGTCCTGCTTCCACTTTTGATGCTCTTCTACACTATCAACTGAAACACCCATCACCTTAGTATTGCGCTTAGTAAACTCGGGCGCCAACTGAGCAACCGCACCAAACTCAGTCGTACATACAGGAGTGAAGTCTTTTGGATGTGAAAACAAAATAGCATAGCTATCTCCAATCCAATCATGCAAGGTTAACTCACCAGCGGTTGAGTCAGTTGTGAAGTTTGGTGCAATATCGTTAATTCGTAGTGACATTTTATCTCCTGTTTAAATTCTTTAATTATCTTACGCTCTATTCAAGTCAAAAAGAGTAGGTAATGAAATTAAGATCAGCTAATTGATTTAGATCAAATTGAGAATGAACTTTTCTTTGGTTATTGAAGTTTAACTATACCATCATTTTATATTTTTATATAATATATTTAAATATGACGTATATTGAGTCAGGTTATCAATAAAACGCATTGAAAATTTACTCAACAGAGGAATGCACCATGTTCAGATTTAGCAGATTTACACCCCTCCCAACCCTAGTTGCTCTCGCGATTTGCGCACTTAGTATATTTATAAATGCACAAACAAGCCCTATTCAAGCAGGAAGCGCGATGCCCAGTATGGCTTTGATGGATCAGCATGAGAAACCTTGGACGATACCGGCGAATACTAGGCTGGTTCTATTTAGCGGCAGTCGTGATGCCAATACGATTGCTCAGGGCCTATTAAGTCAAAAGCCAGCCGCTTACCTTAAGACCAAAAAAACGGTCTACCTATCCGATATGAGCAAGATGCCCGGCTTTATCACCAGAAATTTTGCCCTTCCCTCTATAAGAGACCTTCCTTACTCATTGGGCGTTGTATTGAATGCTGATGATACAAAAGACTTTCCGCGCGAGGATGGGGCTTTAACAACAATATTTCTAAATAAGGGAAAAATTACGCGTGTTGAGTTTATTAAAACTGCTGAGAGCTTAAATCAAGCCTTAGAAGCCAGCTAAATGAAATACCATCCAAGAAGATAAGACGGCATACTTTAAGACAATAATTACTGCCAAGCTAATCTAAAAGCTATATTGCACTATTGATAAAACTTTTGATTTTTTAAGATAGGATTTTTGGCCTGCCCAGCACGATTCGAACGTGCGACCTACGCCTTAGAAGCTTTAAAAATGAGCTCAAACAACACTAAAAACAATGGGATCAAGGTGTTGGCTTTTGGTGTGGCATAGGCACCGAGATCCTTGGCGTCTAGTGGAATTGGGTGGATGTCGCGTGGCATCTGCAGGCGGTCAAATGGTCAGGCGTCTAATTTGTCGGGTTAACCGACAAAATATGAGCTTAAATCATGGTCGGCTAGCCCCCAACCCGTTTGGAAATGTATGATTATTACTACTACACCCATCCGACAGAGGCTAAACAATGCTGGACAATGAAAAGAAAAAAATAATCGAAGCTGAGGAGCATTATCGGCATCAAATTGCTGAAAAATTACGCTCTGAAGCAGGAACTATTCAAAATGCGGGAAAGAAAATAGAGCAAGATTTTTTGAGTAAGTTGAGTCAGGCACTCAATAGCAATTTTGGTTTGTGGCTTTTATCATCAGTCTTTATAACAGGCGGAGCAGCTCTATATCAAATTGCTCAGCACCATTACGAAGTAAAGCTAAATACGCAAAAAGAACTGCTCACTTGTGAGTTTGAAATTGCAAACAGATTGCATGGAATGAAGTTTTTATTATTAAAAGCAAAAACAAATGGGGATGCTCAGCATGCTTTAACTGGAGTAAGCAAGAGCTTTGGGGCAGTTAGCGCCGAATATGAGCATGTCAACATTGCGGTTCTCTATTTTAAAACGATTCAACTTACGGGATCCATAGATAGCCAGATAGCAGTTTACGTAAAAGAACTTGAGGAGAAAAATTTAGCAATCCAATCTGAAAGCCCAAAGGATCCTTTTAATGAATCAGACCGAAAAAGATTAATAGAGATTATTAACGCCCTTCAACGCTACGCACATCAGCAAATCGATGGTAATAAAAAATAACCACCCGAAGAGTGGTTATTTTTAACTGGGCACTCCTTAAGTATTTACACCTTAGCCGCTAATAATGGGAACATTTCATTTGCAAATTCTCTAGCAATATTTAAAGCCTGAGCACCAGTAATCTTGGCATTCGGATCTTTAGGCATGGAGGGAGCAGCAAAACCTTCTTTTTTTGCAAACTTCACAATAGCTGGAACCATTGCTAGGGCTAATTCTGAATAAGAAGTATCTAGATTATTGGGATCTGGAGGCACATAAGCAGGTGCTGGTCTTGCAACAATATTAGGCCATGTACTTGGATCACGTGGGGCTTTTAAAGTAAAGCAAGTCTCTAATGTTCTAGCGCTTGCATCACGCTGGGTAAATGGCTTGCCCAGATCCCACACTTTGCGCAATGTTGCGATCAATGAAGTATGACGAAACTCTTCTGTAAAAACTGACTTTTCAGGAATCCAGGGTGAAACCAATACTGCTGGCGTCCGATAACCAGATAAGGTGAAATCAAAATCACATTGGCCTTTTGGTGCGCCTGCTACAGGAGCTGGTACTCGTGGAGGGGGAACATGGTCATAGGTACCGCCTGGCTCATCCCAACCAACTAGCAAAGTAGTATTGAGTACATTAGATCCCTTTTGCTTAGTACCCATTGCTTTATATGCATTATAAATGCGTGACAAATATGCTTCTCCACTTAATGTGGATGATGGGGGATCTAAAGGCAAATCTTTACCAGCAATCATCGCCATCCCAGCACTTGGATGGTAGTCAGCATGGCCATTTACCAATGGTGGCTCAATGAATGCAAAGTTTGGTAAGGTTCCATTTGCGCAATCCTTCTCATACTCAGAAAACGGCACAATATGGGTCGCAAAATATTTTTTTAATACAGGCATGCTTACTAAAGCTGTAAATGAAAGTGGATCTGGTTGACCAACATAGATCTTCCAAGTTTTACCCTTTTCTGCTAGTCGATTAAAAATCGTCTCTGCTTTGTTATTCATCAAAAAGTTATCCGCTGGCGCATTTACTGCAAAACCAGATGAAGTACCTGCCACCCAAAATGAGCGATTTGGGAAGGTTTGAGATGGTACTTCTGAGTACCAATGATCAAAGCATGAAAAACCCTTTGCCAATCCGGTAATCACTGGGATTTGCTCTGGTGTGAAGCCCGACATGATCTCGGAGTACTCTTTAAAAGTGGGCTGACGAAGATGATCAGCAGTGAAGTTGCTGATGTAATCAGTAACAAAGCCTTGCATATTAGGAACAGCATCAGCTGACTTTGGCGCATTCCAAGGGGCTACGATATTTTTACCCATCTTAAACTTGTTTTGCTCATCAATCGTATTAAACATCTGCGTATTGGTATGAGGATATTCCTCACCAGGATCTGAGCCAGGCGAGTTCATAGAGGTGCTTACACCGTAATACACCCTTCCACCTGGGGCTGGATGTTTCGCCCAAGATGGGACTGGGTTACTCAGATTCTTACCAATCACACCCTCGAATTGAGGAACCTCGCCTGCTTTGTAGAGATAACCCAATATATTGTCAAATGATCGATTTTCAAATAGCACCACAATGACATGGTCCATTGCATTTTTACTTGTAGGTTCTGATACAGAGCACCCTGATGCCCCAAGAGCGACAGTTGCGCTACCAATAGCTGTGGTTTTTAGAAATTTACGGCGAGACTGTTGGGTCATATCAACTTCCTTTAAAAATTAGATTGATCAGTAACTGTAGTTAATTTAGGTAATTAAAAACATGTACTTTGGTACAGTTTTGATGCAATCCCCCCTTCGTTTACCCTAATACATCTATCGCATTTACCAAAAAAAATCATAAACTTGGATAGTTTTTTTAAGACAAGAATGATCACAGTTTTTTACAGCCAATATGAATTCATTTGCAGCGCTAGGTCTTGCATATTTTCTATTCACCCTGATTTCAAGTGGGCTATTGATTGCTGCCTTTAGAACGCGATTAGATCTCTCCGCCCGTTACTTATTGTTTTCAGAGCTCTGCATGGTCATTAGTTGCGGTGTGATATTTTTAGTAAATATTAATATTGCACCCGTTAATGCCATTACCATTGGAATCCCAAATTTCGCAGCCCTAGCATCTGAGTTAGCAATTTTGTACAGTACTCTTTCTATCACTAAGAAGATGAATAAAAAATGGCTTGTTTTGGGAGTAGCTACGCTTGGTGCGCTTACTATCATGGCAGAAATGTATCGCAATGAATCCAACTTTCGCTGGATCATTTTCACCAATGCGATCATTTTGACAGGTCTGTTTATAGCGAATTATTGGGCATACAAACATGTATTGTTGCCAAGCTTTCCCAATAATCGATTTGTTCAATTTCTCAAATGGCTTGCATTTGGCTTGATTTGTTTTGGACTTATTCGGGTAATAGCCAATTTTACGAGCGCCCCCATTACTCCAAGGGGAGAACCAACTGCAATGGCGATCATCGCCTTCACGCTATTCATGATACTGGGTAGCTTTCGCTACATCACCTACATAGGCTTTCGAATTACTTGGGTCGATCAATTCAATCCAAGTGAAAATATACTGAATCAACCTCTCGTCAAAGCGATTGAAGAGAAAAATCAGTTTTTGCGTGGCTTAATTGCCTCAAACCGATTTATCGGCATTAGCGCACTAGCTAGTTCATTAGCACATCAATTAAGCCAGCCTTTAACTACGATTGCCATTCGAGCTGAAACAGCTCGCCGCGATTTATCAGCATCCGATGACAATACTCGTGCCATTACCTCATTAGATGAAATCTGCATGCAATCGAATCAGCTATCTGGCTTGGTACAGAATTTAAGGCAGCTCTTTGGCTCAAAGATTGAAAAGTTCGAGTCAATCAATTTACAAAAGGTCTGTAACGAAGTCCTTGAGATTATCAAGCCAACACTTCAATCAAAGAGAATTGTCCTGCTGCAGGAATATGAATCTAATCCTATTGTTTACGGGGATAGCGTTCAATTACAACAAGTACTCATTAATCTGTTTAACAATGCGATCGATTCAATCAATGAGAGCAATCTAAATGTTCGAGAAATTTTGATTACTATTAGCAATAATGAGTATTACGCCACCCTTTCTGTAACTGATAGTGGCCTAGGTATCGATCCTGTAGTCTTTGAATCCTTATTTGAGCTCTACAAAACAACCAAACCAAGCGGGCTTGGAGTAGGTTTATGGTTAAGTAAAACGATCATCGAACGTCATCAAGGAAAAATTACCGCATCCAATCATGCACGTGGTGGAGCATGCTTTGAGATTCAAATCCCTTTATATGAATCGGCAGTGGTCAAATGAAGCCATTACGGGTGATTCTCGTTGAAGACGATGCAGCCCTTAGAGCTAGCTTGACGGACTGGCTTTCAAAAGAATATTTGGTTACCCAGTTTGAATCGGCAGAAGATTTACTGGAAGCCCTAAATAACTTTGACCTTGAGGATGGGATTCCAGCCTGCATACTGCTAGATTTTCAAATGCCGGGTATGAATGGGGTCGAGCTACAAACTCAATTAAGGGAAATGAACATCGATTTCCCGATCATCTTTACAAGTGGCAATGCACAACAAGCCGATATTATTAATGCATGGCATGGCGGAGCTAATGATTTCTTACTAAAACCATTTACTGGTGAGAAAGTTAGTCAAGTCCTTCAAGCCCTATTTCAACAATCAAAGGCAATGAAATTAGCGACGGCATTATTGCCAGTTGCCACTCCCTTGACATCTATTCCAATCAGCAAGCGTGAGGCTCAAGTTCTACTACTTTTAGGCAAGGGTTATCGACAACATGAGATTGCCGATAAATTAAACATAACACTCAGAACGGTTAAATGGCATCGGGCAAGCATAAAAAATAAGCTAGGTTTAAATACCCTAGTCGAGATTGCCCGCTATTGTGATCAGAACAAATCATTGATCGAAAAGCTTGGTCAATGATTGGTAAAGGTGTAAACCATGTGGTCGGTACCGGACGTAAAGCATGTGTCCGGTACGTACCTCGGGCCTTTGGCCTGCCCAGCACGATTCGAACGTGCGACCTACGCCTTAGAAGAATTCGTGGCTGTTCAAAAGTCTATATGTTTCAATAGCTTACAGCGTAAAAACGGCGCTGTGTAATAAACTGTGCAATGCGGTTTGGGGTCTTTGGGCGACCTTAATTAATTAGTGTCGGTTAAACCGACACTACAGAGTCAAGACTTCGTTAGATTGCTGCTGATCACAAAGCAGCCATCACCCTACTTGCTAATAGCTGGCTCAATTCAACCCAAAGCAGACTATGGCAAAGCAATCCCTCCACCAACGAAATTGAAGTCTTATTGACCCGTTACTTTATCTGGTTGCCAGCTGTAACCACGAGCTTTCATACAGGCTGAATAAAGCTCTTGATTTGTTTGCATGCCAGAGTAGCCGTTATATCCTCCCCATCTAGGGCCCCATCCATAAGCTCCTTGAGCATATCCATAAGGTTGCTGAGACTCATGAAGACAGGCGTAGTTATCTTGATTAAATTGCAGTGGCGCAACATCACTTTTAACCCATATACCTGACTGAGTTGCACATGAGGCAAGAATCATGATCAAGGGGGCTAAATAGAGATTACGTAGACGCATATTAATAACCTGTAATAAATGAAATCTAAACACAGCCGTTTCATGAATATATTACAACTTCTGTCGCTAGCTT
>JBIISV010000046.1:0-12348 GCA_044340835.1 Polynucleobacter sp. | reverse complement strand
CAATCTGAAATGCAAAACGTTCCTCACCATAAGTCTTAATCACGCGTGTGATTTCCTCTTGTGATGCTTGTTCTAACCATTCTGCTGCCGTCAAACCGTGATCGGTATTCATTCGCATATCGAGCGGACCGTCCTTGCGAAAGGAAAACCCACGATGCGCTTGGTCCACTTGCGGAGAGCTGATTCCAAGATCTAACAAAATGCCATCGACGGATTCTGCTTCTGCATATTGATCCATCTGCGCAAAACTGTCGTGCACGATGCGCAAGCGGGAATCGTTGATTTTTTCCGCCACTGCGATTGCATCCAAATCCTTGTCGAATGAAATTATCTTTGCACTCAGGGGTAGTTGCGCAAGTAATGCTTGGGTATGCCCACCCCGCCCAAAAGTACCATCGATTAAAAGTAGATTTTTTGATGTCTCTGAAGAGCTTATACGTGGGCCACTGATCAGCGCCGTCACCGCCTCGGCCAGCAACACTGGGCGATGAGTTATGTTCATGACACCCTGTCATCAAAAATTAAATTGCTTCAGGGCTTCAGGCATACCTTGCGCAATAGCAGCCTGTTCTTTTGCGGCGTAAGTAGCAGCATCCCATAACTCCAGATGACTACCCATTCCGAGCAACATCACTTCTTTTTCAATGCCAGCAGCTGATCGTAACTCTGGGCTCACTAAAATTCTTCCAGCGCCATCTAAGTCGATTTCAGCAGCATTACCAAGGAAAATTCTGCGCCACCAATGGGCATCCATTGGCAGTTGAGCAACTCGAGAACGAAAGTTTTCCCACTCAGGGCGAGGGAATAAAAGTAAGCACCCATCAGGATGTTTGGTGAGCGTAATTCGGCCCTCGCCTTGAACTAACAAGGCGTCACGATGCCTTGCCGGCACAGACATGCGGCCTTTTGCATCTAAATTGAGAGCTGACGCACCTTGAAACACCATTTACCCCACTTTTTCACACTTCCTCCCACTTTAGAGGATCGCAATAAGAGGGTCAAGTGTTTTTGGGTAATTTTTTAGGAAATTTCCCAACAATTACAAACACTTAGCGTGATATGTTGAGAAAATAGTCATAATAAAAATACTACTTGAAACAATGGCTTGGAAAATATACTTAAGAATAGATCTTAGCTATTAAGCCTAATAATAGGTAAATATACTGTATTAATGAACAGTATTCTAAATAAAATTAGCTTAAAAAATTAATTTGGAACTAGATTTTGTAAGCCGTTGTTGTCATGACTTTTGACATGAGCTTCATTAACTTTTGCATCGGCTCTGGCAAGATCGCTCCACCAGCATCAGTCGCCGCCTGCCCATGCTCAATTTCATCAATCCGCATTTGACTCACTATGGCACGCGAGCGCTGATCTTCTGCAGGTAATTTTTCGAGATGACTTTCTAAATGATTTTCTACCTGTTTTTCTGTTTCAGCAACAAATCCTAAGCTCCACTTATCGCCCGCTAAGCCAGCAGCTAAGCCGATTGCAAAGGATCCAGCATACCAAATTGGGTTGAGATAACTGGTGTGCGAACCTAACTCCTGGAGACGAGTTTCGCACCAAGCTAAGTGATCCATTTCTTCCTCGGCAGAGTGGGCCAACATCCGCTGAATATCTGGGTCACGAGCGACTAATTTTTGGGATTGATAGAGAGCTTGGGCGCATACCTCGCCGACATGATTAATGCGCATCAATCCTGCCGCATGCTCACGCTCTTTAACATCTAAAAAACTACTTGGTTGGGCATCCGAACCTGGGGTAGGTCGATGTGCATGAGCACCCCCAACAACCGACCGAAGTACCGTATCAAACTCAACAATAAAGTGGTCTAGCAAGGCCATGAGAGCTCCAAAGCTTAGATTAATACTTCCGCTTTGCGGCTCTGCTTAGTTTTTAATCCCAACTCAGCCAAGAGCTCACGATCTTGCTCTGCCTCGGGATTGCCGGTAGTGAGTAGTTGCTCACCATAAAAAATAGAATTGGCGCCAGCCTGAAAACACATGGCCTGAACCGCCCTACCAAGCTCCTGGCGACCCGCGGAAAGGCGCACACGCGCTCGAGGCATTGTGATCCGGGCAACCGCAATTGTTCTCACAAACTCCAATGGATCCAGGGGCTGCTGGTCAGCCAATGGAGTGCCAGCCACAGGAACCAGGTGGTTAATAGGCACTGATTCTGGGTAAGGCCTTAAATTGGCTAGGCGGGCTATAAATGCTGCGCGTTGCTCGCGTGACTCACCCATACCCACAATACCGCCACAACATACCGACATACCAGCGGCGCGCACATTGGAAATCGTATCTAAGCGGTCTTGGTATCCACGTGTGGAGATAACTGAGCGATAGAAGTCCTCACTGGTATCAAGATTGTGGTTATAGAAGTCCAAGCCTGCCTCTTGAAGCGCTTGAGCCTGATTGACCTCTAGCATGCCCAGAGTCGCACAGGTTTCAAGGCCCAAAGCCTTAACACCCTTAATCATGGCAGTGACTTTTTCAATATCGCGGTCTTTGGGCTCTCGCCAAGCCGCGCCCATACAGAAACGGTTCGATCCAGCAGCTTTAGCAGCTTTTGCTGCCTCAAGTACCTCATCTAAATCCATTAGCTTATTTGCTTTGACATCGGTGTCATAACGCGCAGCCTGCGGGCAATAAGCGCAATCCTCAGGGCAACCACCGGTCTTGATAGATAGGAGGGTTGCCAATTCCACATCACCATCGGGGAAATGGGTACGATGAGTCTCTTGCGCCCTGAACATCAACTCGCCAAACGGGAGGGCAAATAGAGACTTAATTTGCGCTACTGACCAGTCGCCTGACGCGTCTACCTCTCTATGGAAATCTTTTTGAGACTTCACTTGGGTGAGGGGTTTTTCAGTAGTTTGAGTAGCCTGCATAGTCGAATTCCAGAAAATAGATCAATTCAAGACATAAACATAACAGATAGAGTCCTAAATTAGGAAAAACTAGTGGTCAAATACCAAACATGAAGCTTATTTCTGACCAAAATCAAACCTCTCTGGTTGATCGCAGCCTAGATGCGGTTTGGCATCCCTGCACTCAGATGAAGCATCATGAGTCATTGCCATTAATTGCGATTACTAAGGGTAAGGGTGCCTGGCTCTTTGATGAAAACGGGAATGCACTACTCGATTGCATCAGTTCTTGGTGGACCAATCTATTCGGTCACTCCAATCCTAGGATTAACCAAGCAATCAGCAATCAACTCGAAAAAATTGAGCATGTAATGCTGGCTGGATTTACGCACCGCCCAGTAGTCGAGCTGTCCGAGAGACTGTCTGCACTAACACAAGGGCACTTAGGCCATGTGTTTTACGCATCCGATGGTGCTTCTGCGGTAGAGATTGCATTGAAGATGAGTCACCACTTTTGGAGCTTAAATAACAAGCCGCAAAAGAAAAAATTTGTCTGCATGGAAAATAGTTACCATGGCGAAACTTTAGGCGCTTTAGCGGTAACTGACGTTGCGATCTTTCGCGAAGCTTATGGTGCGCTATTGCAAGATGTGTTTACCGTTACCTCACCTGATACACGAAAAGCACAACCTGGTGAGAGTGCTGAAGATATTGCCAGATATGCCGCCAAAAAATTAGAAGAGTTACTGCAAGCAGAGCATCACAACATTGCCGCCATCATCATTGAACCGCTTGTTCAATGCGCGGGGCAGATGGCAATGTATTCGCCAGAATACCTGCGTCTAGTGCGATCACTCTGTGATCGCTTTAACATTCATCTCATTGCCGATGAAATTGCTGTGGGATGTGGACGCTCCGGAAAGTTTTTTGCTTGTGAGCATGCGGGAATCTGGCCAGACTTTCTCACGCTATCCAAAGGTATCAGTGGCGGTTATCTTCCCCTGTCACTCTCCATGACGACTGACAAAATTTATCGCACCTTCTATGGCGATCAAATGCAACAAGGCTTCTTACACTCACATTCCTATACAGGTAATCCACTAGCATGTTCAGCCGCCCTCGCTTGCTTAGATATTTTTGAAACAGATTCTGTTCTTGAAAAAAACCTTGCACGTAGTAAGGATCTTGCAAAAGCATTTGCTTGGGCAAAAGCAGATATTCGGATTGAGCATTGGCGCCAACAAGGCATGATCCTGGCTTTTGATATCAAATCTGCATCACTCAAAAGTCCGAGTACTTTTTCACGCGATATGTTTTCAGCAGGCATGAATGAGAAAGTACTCATTAGACCAATTGGTAACACGATTTATGTGATGCCACCTTACATTCTTTCTCCTGAGGAAACAACACAGATGGGCTTCTCTGTGCAACGTGCTTTAGGGCGGGTGCTTGCATGAGTAAAAACTTTAAAGCTCGCGCTCTGGCCGAGCAGCAGATTGCTGATCTAGACACGCAATTACTTAGGCGCAAGCTCCGCATCACAGAATCTCCCTGCGATACGAAAGCTAGCGTTGGGCAAAGAGAACTCAAGGCCTTTTGTAGTAATGACTACTTAGGTTTAGCAAATCATCCTGCATTAGTTAGCGCACTTGCGGAAGGTGCAAAAATATATGGGGTTGGAAGTGGTGCATCTCACCTGATTAGCGGCCACAGCATTGCACATGATCTGCTTGAAAAAAAATTGGCTGCTTGTGAGAGCCAGCACATTCCTAATGCAAGCGCTTTATTTTTTAGCACTGGCTATCTCGCAAATATGAGCGCCATTACTGGCTTAGCCAGATTAGCAGAACAAGGTGAAGTAAGTATCTATTCTGCCAAACTCAATCACGCTTCCTTGATTGATGGTGTACGCCTCGCTAGCGCCCAAACCAAAGCGAGGGTCACTTTATTTGATCATCAAGATCTCAATACACTCTTAGAGTCACTGAAGAAAGATACACGCTCTCTCAAACTCATTGTGATTGACGGCGTTTTTAGTATGGATGGAGATATCGCGCCCTTAGAGAAACTGATTCATATTGCCGAACAATACGATACGCTGCTCATGGTAGATGACGCCCATGGATTTGGTGTCCTAGGCGAACAAGGCCATGGAATTTTGGAGCAATTGGGCATCCATTCAGAAAGAATTATCTATATCGGTACGCTTGGTAAAGCAGCTGGTGTCAGCGGCGCATTCATTTGTGCAGCAGCGCCCTTTATTGAATGGCTAATCCAAAAGGGTCGTCCCTATATTTATAGCACAGCAACACCGCCAGCCATTGCACACACGCTACTGACTAGTCTTGAATTAATTGAGGGTGATGAAGGTATTCATCGTCGACAACAACTGCATCATCTCATTCAAGTTTGGCGAGAGGAAATGGCATTCTCAAACTGGGAAAAAATCTCCTCATTTACGCCAATCCAGCCAGTAATTCTGGGAAGTAATGCCAACGCATTAGCTGTGGCTAAGTTATTAGATGAAGCGGGCTACTGGATCCCCGCCATTCGTCCGCCTACAGTTCCTGTTGGCAGCTCTCGCTTACGCATCACCTTTTCTGCTAACCATAGTGTTGATGAATTACGTGAACTAATCAAGACATTAAAAATGATTGAGCAAACAGTAGAAATGAATTCATGACACCCAACATATCTACTGGGTTTTTTATCACTGGTACCGACACTGAAGTTGGCAAAACTTTAGTCAGTGGTGCTCTGATTTTTAAATTGAGGGAAGCCGGCATCCACACCATAGGCTTTAAGCCCGTAGTCGCGGGCACCTATATTGATGCAAATGGTCAAAAACTCAATGAGGACTTAGAGACATTATGTATTGCCTCAGGATTAAACCCTCACGAGCAAAATCTTTGTCCTTTTATCTTAGATAGGGCAGCAGCCCCACATCTCGTCGCACAGGAGAATGGCGTGCATTTAGATGCCACCATCATCCTGGATGAATTTAAAGCATTAGCCGCAGTGTTTGATTCGGTCATAGTTGAAGGTGCGGGTGGATTTTTAGTTCCCTTGAACGCACAAGAAGATTTGGGAGATGTAGCACAAGCGATGGATTTACCCGTCATCCTAGTGGTTGGTATGCGTTTGGGGTGCATTAATCATGCCTTACTGACCTGTGAGGCCATTCAATCGCGTCAATTAAACATTGCTGGCTGGGTTGCCAACACGCTTTCGGATGAGATGCCTCTTTTGGAAGAAAATATCCAAGCCCTAAAAGACCGAATATTTGCCCCATTCTTAGGTTCTATTCCAAACCTTCCAGCCCAGCTCAGGAAGTCAGACAATACCCCTTACTCCATAGAGGCCTTGCGTTTTGCTGCAGAGCATATAAAGCTGCCTAAGTAAATTCAGATAATATGAAGTCATGCGATTACTTCCAGAAATCATCGACTCCGCATCGGCCATTCAAGAGATTCGCCGCAATATTCATGCGCACCCCGAATTGCGCTTTGAAGAAAATCGCACCTCAGATCTCGTAGCTGAGGCACTTTCCAGTTGGGGCATTACGGTTTATCGAGGGATGGGTAAAACTGGCGTTGTAGGTAAGCTCGATGGGGACTTGGGTGCGGGCAAGATGGTAGGTCTTCGTGCCGATATGGATGCCCTGCCCTTACAAGAACATAATGCCTTTGAACACACCTCAAAGAATCCTGGAAAAATGCATGCCTGCGGTCATGATGGCCACACCGCCATGTTGCTAGGTGCGGCTCAATACTTGTCCAATCATCGGGATTTCAAAGGCTCAGTCATTTTCATTTTTCAGCCAGCAGAAGAAGGTGGTGCTGGCGCGCAAGAAATGATTAACGATGGGCTCTTCCAAAAATTTCCTTGTAATGCTGTTTTTGGTTTACACAACTGGCCAGGTCTTGCAGAAGGTCATTTTGGTGTGACCTCTGGCCCGATGATGGCTTCAAGTAACACTTTTGAAATTACCATCCGAGGCAAGGGTGGTCATGCTGCCTTGCCACATAACAGCGCTGATCCGGTACTTGCGGGCGCTCAAGTTGTACAAGCTTTACAAAGCATCATCACCCGTAACAAACGCCCAGTGGATGCGGCCGTCTTATCCGTAACGCAGTTTCATGCTGGCGAGACGAGTAACGTCATTCCTGATAGTGCTTTTATCGGCGGAACAGTTCGCACATTCACTCTCGAAGTTTTGGACTTAATTGAAAAACGCTTAAGAGAAATTTCACACAACGTGGCTAGCGCATTTGACTGCCAAGCAGAAGTTGGTTTTGCTCGCAACTATCCCCCACTCATTAATCATCCTAAAGAAGTCAAATTTGCAAGCGAAGTGATGGGCGAGCTAGTTGGGGTGCAGAATGTCAACACGTCTATCGACCCAACTATGGGTGCGGAAGACTTTGCGTTTATGCTTCTTGAGAAACCAGGTTGTTATGTGTTCTTGGGTAACGGTGATGGTGATCATCGTGCGCTTGGTCACGGCATGGGTCCATGCCACCTTCACAATCCATCTTATGACTTCAATGATTCATTAATCCCCGTTGGTGTGAGCTACTGGGTCAAGCTAGCGCAACGCTACTTAGAAAAATAAATCGCCCTTATTGCTGAATCGTTTTATGAATTTGTGAATTTAGGAGGCCGCTTTTCCATAAAAGCGGCCATCCCTTCTTTTTGATCATCAGTCGCAAAGCAAGAGTGAAATAAACGACGTTCAAAATGAATGCCTTCTGAGAGCGTAGTTTCGTAAGCGCTATTAATCGCTTCCTTCACCATCATTGCAGTAAGCAATGGCATATCGGCAATTGTTTTAGCAATCGCTTTAACTTCTTTCATGAGATCTGCCTGAGGGAACACTCGGGCGACTAAACCAGAGCGCTCGGCTTCAGCCGCATCCATCATGCGGCCAGTTAAGGCCAGGTCCATTGCCTTCGCTTTCGAGACCGCACGGGGTAAACGCTGTGTGCCACCAGCGCCAGGAATGATTCCTAACTTGACTTCAGGTTGGGCAAACTTAGCGCTATCGGCTGCCATGATGGTGTCACACATCATAGCCAACTCGCAACCGCCGCCAAGGGCATAACCAGATACCGCTGCAATCACTGGCTTACGCACTTTCTTCATCTCTTCCCAATTACGAGAGATAAAGTCACCGCGATATACGTCAGCAAATCCATACTTCGCCATCGTCGCAATGTCTGCGCCAGCGGCAAATGCTTTTTCACTACCGGTGACGATAATGCAGCCAATACTGTCATCAGCATCAAACCCTAATAAGGCGCTGCCTAACTCATCCATTAACTCATCATTTAGAGCATTTAATACTTGAGGGCGATTGAGAGTGATAACAGCTAGCTTGCCATCCACTTCAGTCAATATAGTCTTGTAAGTCATCGATCTCTTTCAAAAAATCATTCGTTCAACGCGGCAAGAATAGCCACATCTTGCCATCTTGCTTCATACGTCCAGCCAACTCACCAGCAGGATCCCCCGACCCCCAATAGTAGTCTGCTCGCACTCCGCCCACAATGGCTTTACCTGTATCTTGAGCTATCACGAGTTTTTGCAAGACTTTGCTACTCAAGGGCCTAGTAGTACTCAAAAATACTGGGGCACCTAAAGGCATTGCCTTTAAATCAATCGCAATACTTCGCTCGGCAGTCAGGGGCACTCCTAAGGCGCCAATGGGGCCAAGATCAGCACTGACATTACTAGGTAGCTCCCTAAAAAACACAAACCGAGGATTAGCGTTGAGCATCTCCTCTATGCGACCCGGATTTCGCTTAGCCCATGCAGATATGCCTTGCATCGTTGCTTCACCGCGAGTAATTTCTTTACGGTCTAGCAGCCATTGGGCAAAAGACTTAAATGGTTGATCGTTGGTGCCAGCATAACCAAGCCTTAATACGCGCCCATCTTCTAAACGAATTTTTCCAGAGCCCTGGATTTGCATAAAGGCAGCGGCAACAGGATCTTGCACCCAGGCAAGCTCAGAGCCCTTGAGCACTCCAGATCTCATTAACTCCGCACGCGTCGGTGCTGGATTTGGCTTAGAGCCTTTCCAGGCATTTGGCAGGCTATACAAAGGAACAGTGTAAGTGCTAGTTCGAGTCTGTGAACCATTCATCACGGGCTCGTAATAGCCTGTAATAAGGCCAAATTCATTACCAGTGGCGCTATTGCGCACTTCATAGACTTGAAAGTTTGCCTCAAAATACTGGCGAATCGCTTGTCCATCTCGCCCTGAAATACTATTGGCTTGAGTGCAAACTGAGCGCCAATCAATTTCACTGTTCCGTTTGCGTAAAGCCTCACAGCTTTTGAGCCAAGCAGACCAGGCTGGTGTTAATTCATCTTCTTGCCAACCAGGTAATGATTGCCAAGACACCAATCGAAAGCTAGCAATCGAGGAGCTATAGGATATTGGAGTGTCGGCACTAGGACGAATGTAAGACCCTCGCGTGGAAGGGGTAGTGCAGGCAGCTAGTAGGCTGGAAATGGCTATAGCGAATACACTGCAAACAAGGATTCGCGTGGTTTTCTCGCGATTTATTAATTTGGATATAAAACTCATGATTGCCAATTTACTCGATGAATACCCCATGATCTTGTTTGTTTTAGAGGGTGGCCTGGCTCTAGCGCTCCTTCTATTCATTGTCCTTTGGACTGGTAAGGGTAAAAAGTAGTTTTCCAGCGCCTAATGCAAGGTTCTAGGCATGACTAAGGCAAATTCTGGGATTACGGCCTGGAAAAACTGAGCCTCCTCGGTAACGCAAAAGTATTCCCCGCGCATCGTACCGGCTGGCGTCGGTAAAGTTGCCCAACTGGTGTATTCAAACTGCTCACCCGCACGCAATAGAGGCTGCTGGCCTACAACACCCAAACCCCGGACCTCCTGGACATCATTATCCCCATCGGTAATGAACCAATGACGCGCAATCAACTGAATACTGGCGGTACCCGTATTTCTGATATTGACCGTGTAAGCAAACGCAAACTGACGGTTGTCGGGGTCAGACTGCTCAGGCAAAAACTGGGTTTTGACCGTAATACTGATTTCGTGAGGATTCATGGTGGAATTCTGCTCCATCCTGGAGCCAACTGCAAGCTAGAATCTAGGGATGGATAGTCAGAAATCACCCTCAAATAGCCAGTTTGTTATTGCCCCCTCCATTTTATCGGCTGACTTTGCCTGTCTTGGCAAAGAAGTTCAAGATGTTCTCTTGGCGGGCGCAGACTGGATTCACTTTGATGTGATGGACAATCATTACGTCCCCAACCTCACTATTGGCCCATTGGTATGTGAAGCAATTCGCCCACATGCAACAAAAGATGGCAAGCCAGCCATGATCGATGTCCACTTAATGGTCGAGCCTGTAGATCGCCTGATCCCAGATTTTGCAAAAGCGGGTGCGAACTTGATTAGCTTTCATCCAGAGGCCAGCCCTCATGTGGATCGCACCATTAATTTAATTCGTGATCAAGGATGTCAAGCGGGCCTGGTACTTAATCCTGCGACGCCACTTCATCACCTAGACCACACCTTGGAATTACTCGACCTCGTTTTGCTGATGTCAGTGAACCCAGGTTTTGGGGGCCAATCATTTATTCCCAGTACTCTCAATAAGATTACTCAGGTACGCGCGTGCTTAGACCGTTATCAACAAGAGACTGGACGTCATATTCGTCTTGAGGTCGATGGCGGTATCAAGGTCGACAACATTGCAGCAGTAGCCAAAGCTGGTGCAGATACCTTTGTTGCTGGGTCTGCAATCTTTGGCAAAGCAGATTACGCTGGTGTCATTAAAGCGATGCGCGCAGAACTAGCGACATCAGGAAAAGCGTAATGCAGTACGAAGAATTTCTAGCCCTAGCAAAACAGGGTTTCAATCGCATTCCCTTGGTGAAAGAAGTCTTAGCAGACCTAGAGACGCCTCTGTCGCTATACGTCAAGTCAACTCAAGCTTTTGGGCTGAAGAATACCTACCTGCTCGAATCTGTTTTGGGGGGTGAGCGCTTTGGTCGCTTCTCTTTTATTGGCTTACCCGCTAAAACTGTTTTAAGAACTGTTGGCACACCAGATGCGCCACTGACTGAAGTGCTCCTCAATGGCCAAGTGATTGAAACGAATCATGACAATCCATTGGATTTTGTAGACGCCTACTTCAAGCGCTTCAAGGTAGCAGTACCGCCAGGTCTACCCCGCTTTTGCGGCGGCCTCGCCGGCTACTTCGGCTATGACACAGTGCGCTATATTGAATCTCGTTTAGCCAAACACAAACTGCCAGATGAACTTGGTGTGCCAGATATTCAATTGATGCTAACGGAAGAGCTTGCAGTAATCGATAACGTAGCTGGCCGTATTTACTTGATCGTGTATGCAGATCCCAGCGTTGCCGACAGTTTTGAAAAAGGTCAAAGTAGATTGAAAGAATTACTTGCCTGCTTAAGCAAGCCCGTTACCATGCCGGCATCATTGCCAAGCATCAAAACAGAATTGATCCGCAAGTTCAAGGCCGAAGATTTTGAAAGCGCTGTTCTCAAAACCAAGGAATATATTTTGGCTGGCGATTGTATGCAAGTAGTCATTGGTCAACGTATCAGTAAGCCATTCACAGATTCACCCCTTGCTCTTTATAGAGCATTGCGTTCACTCAATCCTTCGCCTTATATGTACTATTACGACTTTGGTGACTTACAGGTAGTAGGTTCATCACCCGAGATCTTGGTGCGTCAAGAGCAACGGGAGAGCCAGAAGATAGTGACAATTCGTCCATTAGCTGGAACGCGCCCTCGAGGTGCAACGCCTGAAGAAGATGAGCGTCTTGCCACAGAATTGCTTGCTGACCCAAAAGAAATTGCCGAGCATGTGATGTTGATTGACTTAGCGCGTAATGATGTAGGCCGAATTGCGAAGACAGGCACTGTCAAAGTAACGGATTCTATGTCGATTGAAAAGTACTCGCACGTACAACACATTGTGAGCTCCGTTGAAGGTGAGTTGCTGGACAATATGAGTAATATGGACGTTCTACGTGCAACCTTTCCTGCCGGTACTTTATCTGGCGCCCCAAAAATTCGGGCAATGGAAATTATTGATGAGATGGAAATTGTGAAACGGGGTGTCTATGGTGGTGCGGTTGGCTACCTCTCTTTCTCTGGTGACATGGATGTGGCGATTGCGATTCGTACTGGCGTCATTCGTGATGGCGTATTACATTCTCAAGCTGGCGCTGGAGTCGTTGCAGATTCTGACCCCACTGCCGAATGGAAAGAAACTGAAGCAAAAGCCCGAGCAGTATTAATGGCGGCTGATTTAGTGCAAGGAGGACTCGATGCTCCTCATGATTGATAACTACGATTCATTTACCTATAACCTCGTTCAGTATTTTGCAGAACTGGGTGAAGAGGTCAAAGTCTTTCGCAATGATGAGATTTCGGTTGAAGAG
>JBIISV010000175.1:0-3644 GCA_044340835.1 Polynucleobacter sp. | reverse complement strand
TTCGCTTGACTAAATGAATTAATAAAAAAAGAATTTCTTGTGTTCTTCCTACAGCAAAGGCAGGAATAATAATATTTCCATGGGCATTCATGGTGTCAGTAACAACCTGAATCAATTCAGCCTCAGTATCAGTTAAAGTTTTATGCAAGCGATCGCCATAAGTTGACTCCACCACTACTACATCTGCCTGAGAAATAATGGCAGGATCAGGCATCAATAGCTTTCCCTTCATACCAATATCCCCAGAGAAAACACAGCGCTTTGGAGAGGAACGGTCTTCGGTAATATCAAGAATAGCAATCGCAGAACCTAGAATATGTCCTGCGTTCTGAAACTCTAAGCGGATACCATCACAGGGCTCTAGTTGCGCATCATAAGCAAGCACTTTGCATTGCCCAAGTGCTATTTCAGCCTCTTCCATCGAGTAAAGCGCTACGGGGAGATCACCGCGCCATTTACCCGCTTTTTTTCTACGGACCGCTCGCTCAACATCAAAATATTGCAAGTGTGCACTATCGGGCAACATGATTTTGAGTAACTCAAATGTGGCATCTGTACAGTAAATCGGTCCTGAAAAGCCTTGGGCACAGAGTCGCGGCAATAGACCGCTATGGTCAATATGAGCATGGGTTAGGACGATGAAATCAATTTCTTGAGGCGCAAACGGTAAGGGCTCTAGATTTTTTCCAGTTGCCTCACGACCACCCTGAAACATGCCGTAATCGACCATAAATCTCACTTTGCGACCATTTATGGAGGTCTCTACAGAATGCCTAGACCCAGTGACTTCGCCAGCCGCACCAAGAAATTGTATTTTCATTACTACAGCATACTACCGATAAAATGGATTGATAAGACAATGATGAGGGCGATACTATTCAGATGACCACTCCCACCAAATTACAAGCACTGGAATGGATTCATCGCCTCAAGCGAGAACCTTCAGAACATAAAGGCAATGCCGGCAAGGTCTTACTCATTGGTGGTGCACCCGGAATGTCTGGCGCACTGATGTTGTCAGGTAGCGCTGCTCTTCATTTAGGCGCTGGCTGGACTATTTTAGAAATGCTGGATCCCGCAACTGCACATGCCATTCCTGAGCAGGCTGAGCTGATGGTGCGCTTGGCTAGCTTTAACGCCAAAGAGCAACTAGAAGCTACAGCTCCAGATGTGATTGCGATTGGGCCTGGCTTAGGTTTTTCTGCTCTTGCTAGAGATTGGTTGCATGCGGTATTGTGCTACCCCAAAGTACCGCTAGTGATTGATGCGGATGCACTGAGCTTGATAGCGGATACCCCTGAATTACTTCATCTACTCAAGCAACGTAATCATGTATTTCCGAATATGAGTACACTTACTCCGCACCCTGGAGAAGCTGCACACCTGCTCAATACTTCTGCAGTAGCTGTCCAAGAAAATCGTTTGGCTGCTTTATCTAATCTGGTAAAAATGACGGATTCGATAGTGGTACTCAAAGGTCAGCATACGCTGATTGCCTCTCCCATACATTTAGCAGTGCAATGCGATCAAGGCAATCCCGGCATGGCTGTTGGTGGCATGGGCGATGTCTTAACTGGCAGCATTGCTGCAATTGCTGCCCAAGGCGTGCGTCACGACCTGAATCTTTGGGAAGCTAGCTGTATTGGGGTGCAGTTACATGCAAGTGCTGCAGATAGTCTGGTTGCCCATTGCGTAGGCCCGATTGGACTTACCCCTACCGAGGTCATTTTTGAAATGCGAAGCCTGTTGAATAAGCTGCTATAAAACATTATGCAGATAGCAAGCAAAACCTTACAACATCGCCATTATGTTTACGGCCTCTTTATGGCTGGTCTAGGGTCGGTTCTGTTTTCTGGCAAAGCGATTCTGGTCAAAATTGCATTTACTTATGGCGCGAATGCTGAAACTCTCATTGCCCTACGAATGCTGATGGCACTCCCGCTTTTCTGGGGAATTTATTGGTGGCAAGCTCGCAGACAAGAAATGGCCCCGCTAACAGGATCAGATCATATCAAGATATTTTTCCTGGGCTTTATGGGTTACTTCTTTTCTAGCTACCTCGATTTTTTAGGCTTGCAGTACATTTCGGTTGGATTGGAGCGCATTGTGCTTTATCTCACCCCGACCATCGTGCTACTCATCTCCTATTTTGTTTTACACAAATCCATTAGTCGTCTGCAATGGTATGCGCTAGTTTTAGGGTATCTTGGCGTGATCGTGGTGTTTATTCAAGATGCAAGTTCTAGTGGCTCCATGGCCTTGCTTGGTATGCTGCTAGTTTTTGCGAGCGCCTGCTCATACGCAGTCTATATGATTGGCTCTGGAGAGATGGTGCGAAGAGTAGGTAGCGTACGCTTGGTCGTTTACGCTAGCTCTGCATCAGCACTATTTAGCGTCATTCAAATTCTCTTTTATGACCCATCAGCCATATTTGTACAAGCAGAGCAGATCTATTGGCTAAGTTTGCTCAATGCGAGCTTTTGTACAGTAATCCCCATGTTACTCATCATGATTGCAATCAATCGGATTGGTTCTCCGCTAGTTGCACAAGCCGGCATCCTAGGACCAGTCTCGACATTATTTATGGGTTGGGCAGTCTTATCTGAGCCAATTACCTTGGTTCAGGTTGGTGGCATGGGCTTAGTGATCGGGGCAATGTGGCTACTTGTGCGCAACGATACGCCGAGCAAACCAACGGGATTGGACACCTCAAAGTCTATCAAGCTCGAGAGAACTGATCCCTTGAACTAATAAAAAAGCCGTCATCAGACGGCCTTTCGTAGAGCTTTAAATACTAAACTTAAGCTGGCTGCGCTTCAGTCTCAGTAATTTTTTCTAGCGCTGCTTCAAGATGTCCTACAGCACGATCGATATTAGCCAATTTCTCTAAACCAAACAGGCCGATACGGAAAGTGCGGAAGTCAGGGCGCTCATCGCACTGCAAAGGTACGCCAGCAGCAGTTTGCAAACCAAGGGCAATAAACTTCTTACCCGAGTGAATATCTGGATCCTTGGTATAGCTCACCACTACACCAGGAGCCTGAAAGCCTTTAGCTGCAACAGAGTGGTAGCCTTTGGATACCAATAAAGCGCGAACCTTGTCACCCAATTCTTGTTGCTTTTCTTTAAGCGCTGCAAATCCTAAAGTCTGAGTCTCCTGCATTACATTACGCAAGGTTTTGAGAGCATCTGTCGGCATCGTCGTGTGATAAACATGGCCACCTTTTTCGTAGGTTTCCATAATTTGAAGCCACTTTTTGAGATCCAATGAGAAGCTGCTACTTTGAGTAGTCTCAATACGTTCGCGTGCTCTTTCACCTATGGCAATCATCGCGCAGCAAGGTGAGCTACTCCAACCTTTTTGTGGCGCAGTAATCAGAACATCGACGTTACACGCTTTCATGTCTACCCACATTGCACCAGAGGCAATGCAATCAAGCACAAACAAACCATTTACTGAGCGAACTGCCTCTCCAACCGCCTTAAGATATCCGTCCGGCAAGATGATGCCGGCAGAAGTTTCTACGTGGGGAGCAAAAACCACTGCTGGCTTTTCTCGCTTGATGAGCGCTACTACCTCATCGATCGGCGCAGGCGCAAATACACCTTGAGCAGAATCTTCTAACTGCTTACCTTTGATGACG
>JBIISV010000045.1:0-12469 GCA_044340835.1 Polynucleobacter sp. | reverse complement strand
CCAAGCTCAAAAACTTCATTGCCGTCAGGGTCAATATTGCGCAAGGTCACCATCACATCCATATCTTCAGCGGTGCTCGAGACCCAAACATTCGCCATCAGTGGACCCGTAATCTCCGTATCGTGCGTCATGGGATCAGTTACAAAAGAAATCCCAGATCGACCAATGCCAGGCGCAGAGGAGCCGGAGCCAATCCCCGCCTTATTGGGGTTGCTACCGCTATAACTGATCTTGCGAGTAGCAGCCATTTTCTCAGGGATGAGTCGGCCCTCAGTGTGGCTTTCCTCTGGAGATCGATCTTTCTCAATACTGAAATACATCTTAGTCCACTGAGTCCTAGCCAATGGCCATTCATTTTCAAAACGAAATGCATAAGGCTTTTTACTGCCACCAGTTCGAATCTCTAACTTAATGGGTGGCTCATCCATGATTCCATTCTGCATTCCCTTAAGCCAATAATCAAAGAAACGCAATTGATCCACTTTGCCCTCATTTGAATGGAATGGACGGAAATGATCCCCAGTATGGATGCGTAATTTTTTGTGTTTCGATTCCGCGCAAAGATAGGCCTCGGTATTGCCGCGCAAATGTAAGCCCCATCCGCCCCAATTTCCTACCGTATAAACCGGTACCTTGATTTGATCCCAGCGTGCACTACACATCCGCCACCATTCAGAATCTAAATCATGACTCAAATATTGCCAAAGCATATCTGGCGAAAATGAATCTGGATTATATTTTCTGGTACGCCCTAGCAAGTGACGCGCCATATGCTGATTAACCCAGTTACCTAAAAATCCCATTGAAAAAATACCGCCATGATAGGCTTGGTCACGATATTGATCTGCGCGACCCTCCCAAGGAATAATTGCCTTAAGAGATGGTGGATTGAGATTTGCAAGACGCCATTGGCAAGCAGCATGATAAGAAATGCCTAAAGTACCCAAATTACCCGAGCACCACTCTTGTTTTGCTAACCACTCAATACAATCATAAAAATCAACGCTTTCTTGATACGAGCTAGGCTCACATCGCCCAGGAGATTTTCCAGTACCACGAGAATCAATGCGCACACAAACATAGCCACGAGGAACCCACCATAGTGGATTGGCAGCCTCCCAATTCATATAAGGATTTGCCTCCTCCTCTAAGTCGCTTGGGGGGATCCATAACTTATCTTTGTTATACACAGTGATATTTGCAATTGCAGGAAATTTTTCCGTTGCTATATCGGGACGAAAGATATCTGCATATAAATAACCGCCATCGCGCAAAGGGATTTTCACATCCTTTTCAACGATCATGCCATAGTCTTTTGGCTGCGACATCTCAGATATAGCTTTACTCACATTGCCTCCTTAGGCTATTTTTTTATTGCTGATATACGAATGCATGAATTCCAACTATTTAGGATTGCGGATGAGCTTATCTTCAAACCAACTCCACATATCCGCAATAACCAAAGTGAGGTAGTCGCGTTGACAGTGTTGTGAGCCACCCTCTTCCGCAGTGTAGACTCGCAAGGTTTTATCTTTTGATCCACATGCATCGTATTGCTTTTGAGCATCGCTCAGAGGAATTTGCTCATCCTCAGCACCATGCACCAGCAAGAAAGGGCATTCCATTTTTTGCATGACACCATCAAGCTTAAATGGCTGAAGTGTTTCGAGCGCCTGATCTAAAGTATCGACACCAAGAATCCAATTGATATGATGTCCGGGCACGGACAAGGAAAGCTTAAATTGGGCGTCAATCCGTTTTTTCCAAGTCGCGTGATAATCCCATTGGGCGCCCCAAGCAATACAAGCGGCCCAACGATGATCCATTGCAGCACATCGTGGAGCATAGTAACCACCAAGACTGATAGCCACAATACCAATCTTCTTTGGATCAACGTCTTTTCGAGTCTCTAAATAATCTAGGCAAGCACTACCAGCAACCTCATAGTCGTAACGCAAATACTGATTGCGGAAGCGAATAGCTTCGCCTGTTCCGGGGCCATCCATCACCAGCACTGAGAAGCCGCGTTTAATTAAATCTGGGACGCCACGCATGAATTGGATTTCTTTAGTGACATCTAGACCATCGAAGTAAACCACGCAGGGTGATTTTTCAGCAACCTTCTTCTGGGGATGCACAAAATATCCAGGCAAACTTCCACCTACAAACGGGACTTCTACGATTTCAATGTTGTAGTCACTCAGCTTGATAAATTGATGAAATGCATCGATACCCCGCTGATAAATTTCAAGTGCTTTTTTATCTTTAGGGGTACGAAATCGCTCTGCCATATGATAGTAATTTGCTGCCCGCTGGTAAGCATGGGCAGCCGAAGTATTATTGCCTTCCTTAGCCCAGCGGTCTGCGTATGCACAAACACCATCCGCAACTTCAGTGCACGCGTTAAACCAAGCCTCATCGTCATCCCCTGCCTTGCCCTTTAGCTTGACACCAATCTTGTGCAGCTCACCAATTTCTGATCCACCATAAGGGGCGGAACTCAACATATTAATAAATGCCGCCGACCAGCGATAGTTATCAGGGAAGTACATGAAATAGGGTGGATCTTTTTTTTCTGCCATGATGATTTCCTTACGATGTTTTTTAACTAGGATTAGTTGACGATATTTATTCTTTAATATCAGCCTGCTTAGCGATTTTGGCCCACTTTTCAGTCTCTAAAGTGATGAAGTTAGCAAACTCTTCTGGAGTGAAATTACTAGGCTCGAATCCTTGCGAGATAAAAAGCTGTTGATTCTCCTTGGTTGCCAATTGCTTACTCAAAACAGAATAAATTTTGTCAGTAATGGCACTTGGGGTACCTGCAGGCGCAAGTATTCCATTCCAGTTATAACTCTGAAACCCAGGCATTCCCTGCTCAGCAATTGTAGGAATATCCGGAGCTAAAGAATTGCGCTTATCTGCGGTAAGGCCAATCGTCTTAATCTTGCCTTGCTTTAATAATGGGATGCAGTTTGCGAGCTGTATTTGGGCTATTTGAATATGACCAGCAATTAAATCAGTTTGAAATTGCGCCGCCCCTTTATAAGGAATATGGTTAATCTTGATTCCTGCCATACTAGAAAATAATTCAAGCGAAAGATGCCCAACTGTTCCGACTCCAGGAGAGCCGTAGTTCACCTTATCGGGGTTTGCCTTCACATAGGCAACGAATTCTTTTACATTGTTAGCGGGGACGCTTGGATGAATACCCAAACAGCTAGCAGTGCGCGCAATTAACATAATGGGGATGAGATCCCTGTTGGTTTGATAGGGCATATTGGTTTTCACCCCAGGAGCAACCGTCAACGGCCCTGGATTGCCTGCAAGTAAGGTATAGCCATCTGCCGGACTTTTCACTACCGATTCAACCCCCGGGACACCTCCACCGCCGACTCGATTTTCAACAATAAAGGGTTGTCCGAGCACTGTGTTAAGTTGCTGTGCTGCCCATCGCGCTTGAACATCAGTTGGCCCACCCGCCACAAATGGCACAATAATTTTCGTGGTGCGGTTTGGGTAACTTTGCGCAAAACTAACTGCACTCCATGTATAAAGAGCAATAAAAAAATTTAGCACCAAGAATTCACGTTTGAAATTCATATTCTTGCCTCACCTTTCATAGACTACTGTTGAGCAATATTTGCTGTTTTAAATAATTGGGTTTGCAACTCGATATCTTGAGAAACATACTTTGAAAATTCTGCTGGTTTAGATCCGATTGGTACCAGACCTAAGTCATCAAATTGTTTTTTCATCTCAGGCTGACTCAGCACGCTTGCTAAAGCTTGCTGAGTCTTATTCACAATACTAATAGGGGTACCTGCTGGATAAAAAATTCCCGACCAACCATAAACCTGGTCTACCCCTTTCACACCACCTTCTGTAAAAGTTGGCACATTGGGGATGGCAGGTGACCGAGCAGTACCGCTAATAGCTAAGCCTTTGACCATATTTTCCTTGATGCCATTTGCAGCTGTAGCTGTTGAGATAAAAGTCATATCTACCTGCCGAGCAATGACCTCGTTATAGGCTGGACCAAGCCCCTTATATGGCACATGCAGGATCGAAAGACCAGTTTGCACATTCAGAAGTTCGCCCACTAAATGCGAAGCATTGCCATATCCGCCGGAACCATAACTCAACTTACCGGGATTAGCCTGTGAATAAGCGATCAACTCTTTTAGGGAATTTACTGGAAGATCATTATTGGCAACAAGCACCATGCCATAAGTACGGTAAACCTGACTAATCGGTATGAAATCTTTAATCGGGTCGTAAGGTAACTTTTTATATAGAGCCGCATTGGCCGAAAAGGATCCCGTCATAATTAACATGGTGTATCCGTCCGGAGCTGACTTAGCCACATAATCAGCGCCGATTAAGCCATTTGCACCAGTCTTATAGTCAATCACTACAGGCGTTTTTAGGGCATCACTCAGTTTCTGGGCAACCCTACGCGCAACAATATCAATTGGGCCACCAGCTGAAAATGGCACGATCATCCGAATTGGACGATCGGGCCATTGACTCACTTTACTTTGTGCATGGACCGCCGGAGTGACAAACAATGCTCCTAAAGTTAAGCAGGCTATCGCATAAGCAATGCGCCTAAAAGATAAATGCATTTGCCTCAGCGTAGAATTTATTTTTGTCGACATATCGCAATAGCCTCCGGTCAATTTAGGATTTTTGTGGAATCACTGGTAGCAGTAAATACGATTCCATGTCGCCACCTGAATAAATAGTATTGACAGCACCTGCGTTGTAATCACAATGAAAGTGCGTATACGGCGCGCTACCAACACCATCTCGTGGCTGGATATCAACCCTTAAAGTGTGCCCTTTTTGCAGCACGATACAGGTCGGCCAAATTTCAATCTGGCATTCCACCGGTACATTTGGCTCTAACCATAATCTCTCATTGTGAGCATGGTAAGGACGATGGGGCAATGATTTCTTGGGATCCAACTTACGATGCGAGGCTCGCAACCAACCCTTAGTCAATGGGATCGGTTGACCATGCTGGCCAACTTCATTAACGTCTTTGCCATCTGGACCGATATTACGCAGGGTAATCATGATATCCATATCCTCAGATGTACTTGATACCCATAGGTTGCACATTAAAGGGCCAGTAATTTCAAAGTCTTCAGTCATCGGGGTAGTTGTAAAAGACACTCCCGTTCTTGCGCTGCTGCCATGGGTTGTCGCCAGTGATGAGCTAGAAGCGACACCGGCTTTTGTTGCACCGCTGGTGGAGTAACTTAATTTACCCATCTTTGCTGGAGGTGTCTTGACTAGAGTGCCTTCAACATTTGCCTCATGCTCGGAAGGTTCGCGCTCAATCTGCAAATACATCTTAGTCCACTCGGTTCTGGCAAGCGGCCACTCATGTTCATAGCGGAATGGGTAAGGTTTCGCGCTACCGCCAGTACGAATTTCTAGCTTAATTGGCGGCTCCTTCATGATCCCGTTATCAATTCCCTTGAGCCAGCAATCTAAGAAACGGAGCTGATCAAGCTTGCCCTCCTCTGAATGGAAGGGGTGAAAATGGGTACCCGTATGAATCCGTAATTTTTTATTTTTAGAAGCTGCATTGACATAGCCTTCAGTATTACCGCGCAGATGCAAAGCCCAGCCACCCCAATTTCCGACACTATATAAAGGAACGTCAATTTGATCCCAGCGGGCACTACAGACTCGCCACCACTCAGAATCTAAATCATGGCTCAGGTATTGCCAAAGCATGTCTTGCGTAAATGCATCTGGGTTATTTTTTCTAGCGCGCCCTAAAAGATGGTGCGCAGTATGTGTAGCAATCCAATTCACCACAAATCCACTGGAAAATATGCCGCCATGATAGGCTTGATCACGGTATTGATCGGCCCTTCCCTCCCAAGGAATAATGGCCTTTAATGAGGGCGGCTGAAGATTCGCCACCCGCCATTGGCTACTAGCATGATATGAAATACCCATCGTACCCACATTTCCTGAGCACCATTTCTGCTTAGCAGACCACTCTATACAGTCATAAAAATCTACGGCCTCTTGATATGAACTTGGTTCACATCTTCCAGGAGATTTTCCTGTACCACGAGAGTCAACCCGAATACAAATATAGCCTCTTGGCACCCACCATAGTGGATTAACTGTCTCCCAATTCATATGTGGATTAGCTTCTTCCTCCAGATCGTCAGGCGGAATCCACAACTTGTCTTTTTGATAAACGCTAATATTCATCAATGCTGGAAATTTTTCTGCATCAGTATCTGGGCGGAAGATATCAGCATATAAAACGCCACCATCCCGCAATGGAATTGCTACATCGCGCTCAATAATCATTCCCCAATCTTGGGGTTTAGAAATGGGGCCCTCATACGTATCGGCTGAAACTGCTTTTGTAATATTTGTCATAAATCTTTCCATTAATCGACGGTTACATTATTTTCTTTAATCATTCTTGGTCCAGGTTGAGTTTCTGAGGGAATACACCTTGCAGTCCCTAAGGTCAAAAAAGTAGAAGAATCGTTTTTAAACTCACTGTTCAAGCTTAGAGACAATGCAGTAATATGTACACAAATAATATAGATAGTTACTATTTAAAAAATGGATAATAAGATTGATTTACAACAGCTGACTTGCTTTGTAGCGCTCATAGAGCATCAAAACGTCTCTAAGGCCGCAAACACATTAGGACTCAGTCAACCTACGGTTAGCCTGGCGCTCAAAAAACTGCGGGAAGTATTTAAGGATCCTTTGCTGGTGCGCTCAAATGGACGAATGACTCCCACCAGCCGAGCCCTTGCGCTGGAGCTTGAGGTCCAAGAAATCCTACACAAAGTGGATGCTCTGAATAAGTCCGAGTCTTCTTTTGATCCACAGACATCAGAGGCACAATTTTCAATCATGTGTCCAGAGTTTGTAGAGTATTACTTAGCACCACGAATTGCAGCGCGCCTAGAGTTAGACGCCCCACACATCAAAGTACATTTTAAAACCTCCAACCCCAGTGAAGCATTCGATATGCTGGATAAAGGCATATTGGACTTTCGGCTTGGCTGGTGGCCTAAACCAAATTTAATGTTGCGCACCAAAATTCTCTTTAGGGATGAGCTTGTCTGTCTATCCAAAAAACATGCCAATACAAGTCCAAAACTCTCCCTGAGCGAATTTCTGGGTACGCGACATGTCCGCCTAGAGGCGCCTCGGAACGGTGTTTCAACCATGGTGATTGATCAAGCCGCATTCAAAATAGGAGAAAAAATCAATATCGCGGTAGAAGTACAAACCGTCTTTAACCTCGCAAAAACGGTATCAGAGACTGGCTTTCTTGCCTGCACTGGACGAAAGATTGCTCAGGAGATTGAAAACAAATTTCCAATAGAAATTCGCACCATCCCCCTAAATATCCCAGAGGTCAGAATTGCACTGTACTGGCATGAAAGAACCCATCGCCAGAAATCTCATATTTGGCTGAAAAATATCATTGAAGCTGAAATGGAGGCAATCAGCAAATAAAACCATGTCGATGATTCATGGCGATAAAAATCCGGAAACTTTTTTAAGGCAGCACTTTAGTCGCCACTCTCACAAGCCGCGAGCCTAGCCTTTAATTGACGCTCTTCTTGAAATCGCTTAGTCTCATCTCGAATAATGGCTGCGATAGCAATCGGCTGCTGTTGCCCATCAAACAACATACTTACTGAGAATGCAATAGAAATTGAGCGCCCATCCTTATGAATGGCAGGTACTTTTAGCAGAGCATTTCCATACTTTGTTTGGCCTGTCTGCATAGTATGAAAGTAGCCTTTAGAGTGGCGCTCTCGAAATCGCTCGGGCGTAATGATGCTTAGCGTCTTGCCTAAAGCCTCTTCTTCGGTGTACCCAAAAATACGCTCAGCAGAGGCATTCCAAAACAAGATATTTTCATCTCTATCGGAAATCACTACAGCCTCACCCATGTGACTGACGAGCGCTTTGAAATCTAAGGAATCTGACATATTAGGCATCTTTACTATTGCGTGAATCAACATACGAACTGATCATTTAAGCTATTCGAGGATAGCGCAACCAGAGAAGCACTTGTTGTTTATTACTATCGGCAGTAACTCAGTCGACCCAGACTGGATATTTCTCCATCACTGCATTGAATAACTCAGAGTCAATCTGTTGATGAAGCCACTGCTTGACTGAGATCAATGGTAAATCCTCGAACCTTTCTGGGTTGACCATCGCAAACTGTCTTATGAATGGGAATATCGCAATGTCTATCAAAGTCAGTTTGTCTCCCATAAGATACTGGTTCGATTCCAAAGCAGTCTCCATGGGTTTGAGCATCAGATTTATCGCAGCACTCAAAACCACCTCTTGATCTAAGTCAGGATATCGGTTCGGATATTTATATTGATCTAATAGCGTTTTGAATGGGCCATCATTTTTTTCAATCCAATCCTTGGAGATAATGCTATCCACTAATCTCCAGCCATCTGGGTCAGATTTCTCTAAAGCCCAGCGCATAATATCCAGGCTTTGATCTAGGATAAGCCCCTCTACGCACAACACTGGAACGGTTCCCTTAGGCGATACCAGCAGCATGGATTGCGGCTTATTTCGTAATGCAATCTCCCTGTGCTCCACCTCAATACCAGCATATTTCAATGCCATGCGAGCCCTCATGGCATATGGACATCTTCGATATGAGTACAAAATGGGCATCATTTATTCATCATCCGGTATGACCTTGGTTCCCAGCATCCTGAGTAATACAGAAATTGCTTAAATGGATAGAGTCAAATAACAATAGAAGATTTGCTCGGGGCTGCCAGTCTTTCAAATCCAGCCATAAATGACTATTTTAGCCCTGTAGCGCGCTTCAATCTTGATTAAATCCACTATAGTAGTACTAGCAATAGTGTAGCCCTCATCTAACAAGCCTTACTTAACAATGGATCAAAACATCGATGACTCTGACTGAACTTCGCTATATCGTCGCCGTTGCTCGTGAGCGGCACTTTGGAAGAGCTGCGGATGCTTGCTTTGTTTCTCAGCCAACCTTATCTGTCGCAATTCGAAAATTAGAGGAAGAGCTCAATACTCAAATTTTTGAGCGCACTAATACAGAAGTGGCAATGACCAGCCTTGGCGCATTAATTGTGGATCAAGCCCAAAGGGTTCTTGAGGAAGCCAATGCTTTGAAGCATCTAGCTAAGCATGGCCAAGATCCTCTATCCGGCCCACTGCGCCTTGGTGCCATATACACCATTGCTCCCTACTTATTGCCTAGCCTAGTGAGGATTGCACGTGAACGCTTACCGCATGCGCCATTATTTTTAGAGGAAAACTTTACAGTTCGCTTGCTAGAGATTCTAAGACAAGGCTCTCTAGACTGCGCTGTCATCGCTGAACCTTTTCCCAGCACTGGACTCAATCAAATTGCTTTGTATGATGAACCATTTTTGGTAGCAGTGCCCAAGGGTCACCCCTGGGAAAACCGAAAATCCATACCGCATCGAGAGCTCAAAGAACAAAACACGCTATTGTTAGGTACTGGTCATTGCTTTAGAGATCATGTCCTTGGCGTATGCCCCGAATTAAACCGCTTGGGGTCAGGGGCAACAATTGGTGAACAGCGTAGTTTTGAAGGCTCTTCTTTAGAAACGATTCGACAGATGGTAGCAAGTGGAATCGGCATTTCTGTTTTACCGAGGACATCGGCATCAGATAATGCTATCCCAGATCAACTGATTCGCTACATCCCATTTGAGGAGCCCGTCCCGACCAGACGAGTTTGCCTCGTCTGGCGGAAGAATTTCCCACGTTCTGCCGCAATGACTGAATTAGCCGAAGTCATTCGCCAATGCGCATTACCTGGCGTGAGTTATCTCTAAGGTCTACCTACTGGTTTAGCTTAAATCAGAAACGAGAGAAGCCAGGGTTTCGGAAGGCAAAACCTCAACATGCATTGGGTAGCCTTTGTGATCACAACCTACCATCATCTGAGCACCCGCTTTCAAAGCCATCTTCATATCATTTGTAAGATCAAAGCGCATGAAGTGTACGGCCGATGTTTTAGTGGCAGTAGAGCGCTCCAAATCTTCGTCAGCAATAGCATAGACTCTAGGTTGACCTTCAACCTCAATAAACATCTGATGCTCGACCCCTACCAACTTCGCTAGCGCGACTTTTCGGTCAGCCTCATTGGGGTATTCAATCATCATTGTCGCCTTAAAGTCTGAGCCACTAGGCACCAAAGGATTGTAGGCATTGATCTCGTCATTAATACCATCTTCCTCAAAGGTTTTTTCAACGCGCAACATTTCTTGAATTTGATAGCGCATTAAAAATTCATTCTCAAAAATCATGGTGAGATGATCGCCAAGATGGACAGTTCGTAGACGGCGTTCTTTAATGGCTTTTTCACGGAAAGCGGAACGCTCTTTGTGATAAGCCTCAAGACTTAAAAGACTGTCGCGTGTAATTAATGCCATACTAATATTTCCTCTATTTAAACGAATTAAAGACCGTATGCCTTTGCAAGCAAGGTCAATGGGTGAGCCATTTCTGATTTTGGCAAGCCTAACTCCTCCATGCCCTGCTCAATATGGTGCCCTGCAAGCTGGCAATCGGAGCTAATGTAGTTTGGCTCTTCTTCTGCCATTCTTTTAAATACCGGCTTACCAATCTTCATTGCTGTTTCATGAAACTCTTTTTTCACGCCCCAAGTACCAGAGTGACCTGAGCAGCGCTCAACTACATTGACTTCAGTGCCAGGTATCAGCTTCAGAGTCTCGGCTGTTTTTTGACCTACATTTTGTACCCGCGAATGGCAAGCCATATGGTAACTAACATGGCCGAGCTCCTTGCTGAAATCTTTCTTCAAGAGACCGTCAGAGTTTCGTGCCATGAAGTATTCAAAGGGGTCCCACATAGCCTCTTTAACTAATTGCGTATCAACACAATCTGGGAACATCAGTGGCAACTCCTGCTTAAACATCAAAGTGCAAGAAGGAATTGGTGTCAAGATGGCATAACCCTCGCGAGCGAACTTCGCGAGCTTAGGGATATTTTTTTCTTTATTTTCGGCAACCGACTCTAAGTCTCCCAACTCGAGTTTGGGCATGCCACAACAGGCCTCTTTATCAACCAACTCATATGGAATAGCATTGTGTTTAAGAATCTTAATCAGATCCTGACCAATCCCTGGCTCGTTGTAATTGATATAACAGGTTGCATAAATAGCGACTTTTCCAGGTGTTTTTGTACCATCAATCACTGGCAGGTCTTCAGATTTTTTCGCAAGCTGGGGAAATGTCTTAGGCGCATATTCAGGAATCCAGGCGTTCTTATCCACGCCCAAAGCACCCTCCATTACCAATCTGGCAAGTCCAGTACTGTTCACTGCATTGACTGCTTGAGTAACGATTGGAATTCCGGCAAAGTGTCCCAGCTTATCTGTTGAGGAAAGCAGCTTGTCACGGAAAGTGGCTTTATCATCTTTAAAATTGACTGCCTTGGCACGTAACATCAGGTGCGGAAAATCAATATTCCAAGGGTGAGGCGGCACATAAGGGCACTTAGTCATGTAGCAAACATCACAGAGGTAGCATTGATCCACCACTTGTTGGTAATCCGCTTTATCTACCTGCTCCATCTCTAGATCTGGGGTAGCATCGACTAGATCAAATAGTGCCGGGAATGACCCGCAAAGACTGACGCATCGACGGCATCCATGACACAGATCAAAAACGCGCTCCATTTCAGCCTCTAAATCGGCCTTGTCATAAAACTTGGGGTTTTGCCAGTCCAGGGGATGTCTGGTTGGGGCCTCTAAACTACCTTCACGTATGCTCATCTGCGTCCTCTGATATTTGATCGTATGCAATATGGAAAATTATTCATAAGAGGATTTTAGGGCCCATAAGATCGATAGTAAAATTGTATTAATTAACAATCTTCATAGAAAATAACTAATTAAGCTCAATCAAATTCCCAATATAGCGTCTAAAGACTCAATAAATAGGTAGTAAATACTAACTTTTTACTTTTTAATTTCTGAAAGGGCTTGAGTCAGACTAAAAATAAAGCCTGCCAAAGACTTCAAAGTGTTATGTTTTATTTATTGATATTTCAATATCAGTTGTTTTTAACTATCAAGTCAATACAAAAATATGATTATTCAAATCGCCAGATTTGTTCATAATCAAGCTCAGGTGATCTTTGCAGATCTCGTTATCCAGCGCAATCACCCAATTTCAATTAATCGTTTTTAGGAGTCAATCATGGCTAAAACCGTAAAAGGTTCAAAGACAGAACAGTCTTTAAAAGAAGCATTTGCTGGTGAATCACAGGCAAACCGTCGTTATTTGTATTTCGCGAACCAAGCTGATATCGCTGGTGCAAACGATGTTGCAGCAGTATTCCGCTCAACAGCTGAAGGCGAAACAGGTCATGCCCATGGTCACATGGA
>JBIISV010000044.1:0-12490 GCA_044340835.1 Polynucleobacter sp. | reverse complement strand
CAGGCTCATCGGGCTGGCACCATTATTCAGCGTATCAGGGGCTTTGTGAAGCGCAGTGAACCGCAGCGTAAGTCCTGTGATATTAGCGAAATTATTAATGATGCAGTGGGTTTAGTAGAAATTGAGGCGCATCGTCACCGCCTCAGTATCAACGCCGTCATTGCTGAAAATCTACCTAAGGTTGACGTCGATCCCATCTTGATTCTTCAGGTACTTGTCAATCTCCTCAAGAACTCCTTGGATAGCTTAAGAGAGGATTACCCCCTCTCCTCCCGCTGGTCAGCCCCTCCGGTCCAGATTTCGGCAGATCTCGATTCCAGCACCTTCCCAGCGATGCTTCGTATTCAAGTAACCGATAGCGGTGGTGGAATTGCAGAATCAGTCATTGAGCGCATGTTTGAACCCTTTTTTAGCACCAAAAGTGATGGTATGGGCATGGGATTGAATATTTGTCGCTCCATTATTGAGTCTCACCAAGGTCGTCTTTGGGCAAAAAATCAAATGGATGTAGAACAGACGAAGCTCACTGGCTGCACCTTTACAATAGTATTACCCTTAGAGTCTCCGGGCTTAAAGGCTAATGTTTAACTCATATCATTTTTTAGATTTATCTGCGAGAGCTCCTATGAATATCAGCGCCACTGCCAAACCCAATCAAACTGAAGTTGTTTATGTTGTGGATGATGACGAAGCCGTACGTGATTCCCTCACCTGGCTACTGGAAAGCAATGGCTATGTTGTTCGCTGCCACGCAAGTGCTGAACGATTTTTGCAATCCCTGCAAAGTACCGATAAGTCAACTATCTCTTGCGCTATCTTGGACGTCCGAATGTCAGGTATGTCCGGCCTGGAGTTACAAGAGCGCCTCATTAGTGAAAATCTGCCGATGCCAGTGGCTTTCATCACTGGTCATGGTGATGTGTCTATGGCAGTCTCCACAATGAAACGGGGTGCAGTCGACTTTATTGAAAAGCCTTTTAAAGAAAATGATCTCTGTAGCTTAGTCGACCGTATGCTTGCAAAGGCACGGATTGATTACTCACAGCTGAGCCAACGCAAGATCACCCAAGGTCTCTTGAGCAAATTAACAGGTCGCGAGCGCCAAGTGCTTGAGCGCATTGTGGCTGGGCGCTTAAATAAACAGATCGCAGATGACCTGGATATCTCGATTAAAACAGTAGAGGCACACCGTGCCAACATTATGGAAAAGTTGAACGTAAACACCGTTGCTGACCTCCTCCGCCTCGCCCTCTCAGATCCACAACCTCATTAAACGCTTATTGGACGCTTATGCCTGCACAGTTACTTGATGGTGTCGCCCTATCCAAAAAAATTCGCACTGAAATCGCTGCGCGTGGTGCAATCGTTACCGCCAAAGGTGTCAGGCCAGGATTAGCCGTGATTGTGGTTGGTGAAAATCCTGCCAGCCAAGTTTATGTAAGAAACAAAGTGAAAGCCTGTGAAGATGTTGGCTTTCACTCTGTTCTCGAGCGCTACTCGGCAGAGCTTAGTGAAGAAGAATTGCTTGCCCGGATTACTGCACTGAATGCTGATCCTGCTATTCATGGAATTTTGGTTCAACTCCCACTACCAGAGCATATTGCTGCTGAGCGGGTACTCGAAGCCATTGCTCCTGAAAAGGATGTGGATGGCTTTCATGTAGCTAACGCTGGTGCCTTAATGGTAGGTCAACCTGAATTCAAACCCTGTACCCCTTACGGCTGCATGAAGATGCTAGAAAGCATTGATTATCCGATTCGAGGTGCGCGAGCAGTCATTGTGGGCGCCTCCAATATTGTTGGCAAACCCATGGCCATGTTGTTGCTCCAAGCTGGTGCGACTGTCACCATCTGCAATAGTAAGACTAGGGACTTGGCGCATCACACCAAGGATGCTGATATTTTGGTCGTTGCCACTGGTAAACCCAAAATGATTACTGGTGACATGGTAAAAACTGGCGCCGTAGTAATCGATGTTGGCATCAATCGCCTGCCAGATGGAAAACTTTGCGGTGATGTTGACTTTGATGCTGCCAAATACGTTGCCGGCTGGATTACGCCCGTTCCTGGTGGCGTGGGACCCATGACGATCACCATGTTGCTCATGAATACCTTAGAGGCAACAGAAAAGGCAGCCAAACGTTAAGGAGATTACTGAGACTTTTGGCAAAAAAGTTCTCAGTCCATTAAGCTAGAGGGTATGACTACAGCCCTCTTTACCCTAGCTCCCGCATTACAAAATAATCCCCTTCTGACTTTTGGTCGTGGCATTGCCACGTACTCCGAAGTAAAGCCTGAACACATTACTCCTGCAATTCAATTCTTACTCAAACATGCGCAAGATGCCGTAGATATTGCGACAGATCCCAACACACCATCAAGCTGGAATCAATTAGCGGAGCCTTTAGAGGATGCTACCGAAGCGCTTGGAAGATCTTGGGGTGTTATCTCACACCTCAATAGCGTGGCTGATGCCCCTGAATTACGCGCTGCCTATGGAGAGATTCTGCCAGAGGTCACCGCATTCTTTTCTAGTCTTGGACAAAACTTAGCGCTTTATAAGAAATTTAAAGAGCTCAAAAATAGTTCTGATTTTACAAAGCTCAGTCGTGCTCAGAAAAAAGTAATTGAAAACTCCTTACGCGATTTTCGTTTAGGTGGTGCTGAACTCAGTGATGCTGATAAGCTGCGCTTTTCTCAAATTCAGGATGAGCAAGCTATTCTTGGTAAGGTATTTTCTGATCATGTCTTGGATGCGACGGATGGCTTTGTTCATCTAGTCACGAATAAGGCAGATCTTGCTGGCTTACCAGAAGATGCCATCGCTGCAGCAGCCGATCTTGCAACGCAAAAGAGTCTAACAGGCTGGGCATTTACCTTGCATTTCCCATCCTACTACCCGGTCATGCAATATTCAGAGAATCGGGAGCTACGTCGCCTGATGTATCAAGCTTACGTCACTCGCGCTTCTGAGTTGGCACCCCAATACACCAAAGGGAAGCTTGATTGGGATAACACCCAAAACATGCTAGATCAACTACGCCTGCGCGATGAAGAAGCCCGTATGCTGGGATTTGCTAATTACGCAGCACTCAGTTTGGCCCCCAAGATGGCCAATACCGTTGATGAAGTCGATCTCTTTTTAACGAACTTTGCTATTAAATCAAAACCATTTGCACAGAAGGATTGGCAAGAACTTTGTGAATACGCCAAGGAGGAGCTTGGATTTGAAGAGGGGCTTGAGCCTTGGGATATCCCCTTTGCTGCTGAACGCTTAAAGCAGGCACGCTACTCCTTCTCCGAGAATGAACTCAAGCAATACTTCCCTTTACCCAAAGTATTGGATGGTTTATTCCAAGTCATTCAAACATTATTTGGCGTTAAGATTGAAGTAGCAGACTTGCCGACTTGGCATGCGAATGTGCAATCTTTTGCCGTTAAAGATCTTGCTGGAAAAATACGAGCCTACTTTTATCTAGACCCATATGCCCGTCCTGGTAAGCGTGGCGGTGCGTGGATGGATGATGCTCGTGGCCGCAGAGAGCTGCCGAACGGAGAGATTCAGACTCCTATTGCCTATCTCGTATGTAACTTTGCTCCTCCAGTAACAGTAGATGGGGTATTACGCCAACCGACCATTACTCATGATGATGTCATCACCCTCTTTCATGAAAGTGGTCATGGCTTGCATCACCTACTCACCCAAGTAAGTGCCTTAGGTGTTTCAGGAATTAATGGTGTGGAATGGGATGCAGTCGAGCTACCCAGTCAATTTATGGAAAATTTCTGCTGGGAATGGGAAGTCTTAGAAAAAATGACAGCCCATGCGCAAACAGGTAAGCCATTACCTAAAGCCTTATTTGAAAAAATGCTGGCTGCGAAGAATTTCCAGAATGGCATGGCGACACTTCGTCAAGTCGTGATGTCATTAACAGATTGGCGCCTGCATTCAAGTTTTGATGCAAGCGCTGCTACAGGGACGGCAGTGCTGGATGTATCCAGAAAAATTGCTGATGAATACAACATCATTCCGCAGCCCGAGATCTCGCGCTGGATTAACTCCTTTAGCCACATCTTTGCTGGTGGCTATGCTGCCGGCTACTACAGTTATAAATGGGCCGAAGTTCTTTCTGCCGATGCGTATTCTGCCTTTGAGGAAGCGGCTAAACTGACAGGAAGTGTTTTGGATGCGAAGACTGGAACTCGATATCGTGAAGAAATTCTAGAAGTGGGTGGCAGTCGCCCCGCTGCTGAATCCTTTAAAGCCTTTAGAGGTAGAGAGCCGAGCGTTGACGCATTGCTGCGCCATGGCGGCCTAGTTTAGCGCAATTGGTGTCTAGACTCCAATCAGAATCCAGCTTCCCTCACAAAGACTGCCAGGCTATTGGTTATCGCATCGCCTAATATTGACTTTGGCCAGGCATAAATAACGACCCGACCGCGTATGTATCCCGTGGATACTTTGGATGGGTTGCCATCCACCTTTAGCCTAACGCGATAAATTGAACGCTCCGGGATGAGTTTGTTGTTTTGTTGTCGAACCAATATCTCACCACCCGCAATCGAAGACAATGCCCCTTCAGTCAGCAAACGGGTTGCATCCCTGTCAATGCTAATGACCGTTAAACCCAATCCCCTTAGGCCCGGCGCATCCGGTATAAAGCGCCCCCAATTCCCCATATCAAGCCGGCGCAAATCAGCCTCTTCTACATAGCAATCGACAACCCACTCCTTATCATTAATCAGGGTGACCAATGGGAATGATTTAGGGATCCATTCCCCTAAAAATAAATCAGGGTCTACATCGGCAATCACTCCGGAAAATGGGGCCTTTCGGTTGAGTTTTTCATATTCTTTTGTGAGTCCAATTAACTCATTTTTTACCGAAATCAATTGCTCTCTTAATATCGGCTGCTGGTTAATTGTTTTCAGATCAAATCCAGATGAGCCAAATTGGCGGTCGAGCACTTCCACCCTGCTCTGAGTCTGGCGAATTTTCTTTTCTAGTTCGGGAACCGAGAGGCCAATGAGTTGCTCTCCCTCTTGCACTGGCGTACCTATGCTTGGGGGCAATTGACTTACCTGAGCCGCCCTGCTGGCCAAAACATTCAGGCTTTTTTCTGGCCGTAACATGCCCTGCGTATTGACGGTGAGGTCAAATGGAATGAGCAATATGGCAATTACCGCAACCGTAATGTAATACGCAGGTTTATGGCGAATCGCCGGCGCAATCTCTGGCCATCGCTTATGCCAGTGTTGTAGTTCTTGAACGATAGGCCTAGCAATAAAGAACCATATTTCAACCAGAAACAGGGCTATACCTAAGGCCTTAAAGAAAAAGTAATACACCAACAAGGCAATACCAAAGAAAACAATCAGCCGATAGATCCATGTGGCGTAGGCAAATACCAAAAAGAACTTACGCTGCGCTTCATCGAGCGGCTCCGGGGGTTCATCCTTTAGCCCAAAGAGCTGCTCCCTAGTCCACCACCGCGCATAGGCCGATGAGCGGCTATGGAGATTGGACATGCCGACAATGTCGCATAGCAAGAAGTAGCCATCAAAGCGCATGAATGGGCTGGCATTGATGGCCAAGGTACCGGCGATGGATGTTGTACCAAGAAAAAAGAACAGGCTCTTAAAAGCACCCTCTGGTAACACGCTCCACATAAAAATAGACCATGCAGCAATCACTAGCTCAGTGGCGATACCGGCACTGGCAATCATCAATCGTTTTTTATTGGAGTCTAGCTTCCACGATTCTGTGACATCGGTATAGGCCATCGGCCACATCACCAAAAATGCGAGTCCCATGCTGGGCACGCGGCAACCGCACTTCTTGGCAACCAGTGCGTGGCCCATCTCATGCAAAAGCTTGACAACAATAATGGCTCCGGCATACCCAAGAATTCCTTCGATACTGAAGGTATCAACCAAAGTAGTAGTAAAGGCATCCCATTGTCTGTAAACGCCCCATAAGCCCAAGGCAAATATAAGGCCAGTCAGCTGAAAGAAGTGCTTGCTAAAGATAAAGTTCACTTTAGGCAATACCTTATCTAGCATTTTGTCAGGCCGCACAATGGGGATACGGAAAAACAAATACCCATGAAGCAAGGAATTAAACCAATTTTTTCTTCGACTTTGGTTCTTGCGATAAAGCAGTTCAAGTTCTTGGGGCGAACTAAGGATGAGTAACTCGTTTTCCGATAGGAACTTGATCGTTGCCTCTACATTGGCTAATTCGACCATTAAGGTTGTTTGCTGACCAATGCGACTGCAAATGACTTCGGCGTTTTCTAGATCTAGGCGAGAAATGATCTCAAAAGCCGCCCAATCAATTTGAAAATATTGATTTCTGACAGGATCATGCAAGGTCCATGTGGGCGAGCCATTTTGGTCTGCCGGCCCAGGATATAAGGTTAAATCCTCGCGTAGCCTAGGCCAAGTTTTTGGCTGCCCCTCCATCTGCTCTAGATGCCTAAAAATTGACGCAAGGCTGCCAATGGGCGACGCAGTACCCAATAGGACAGTGGCACATATTGGCCGTGCACCTTAGCAGTTCCTTTTAAGCCAACACGCGGTCCCTTATCACCAGGGCTCAAGCTAGCTCTGACTCGGTAGGCATACACACCATCCGGCCTTTGAATGGGTTCATGACCTTCATATCTCAAGCTGCCTGAGACTGGCGAGAAAGGCATCGCATTCAGATAGAGGGTCACCCCGGAGTTCTTGGGTAACTCAATGGCCTCTCCCACCGGAATCCAAGCCTCGATTTCGACATCACCATTGGTAGCAACCACCATGACTTTTTCGCCAGCCTGCACGGGTTTTCCGATCCACTCCGAAGGATCGTCAAAAAGAACAATCCCATCGCGCGGCGCTTCAATCTTGGCTTTATTTAAAAGCTCCTTGAGGTAATCGGCCTCAATTTTTTTCTCGGTTGCTTTTCCTTGCTGCGGAATCAATTGCCCACGGCTCTTGGAATCAGTCAAGCCCTGCAATGAACTCTGTCGATATTCTTGCGTTGCAATCTGGGTTTCTTGTTCAGCGACCTGCAGGCGACTCAGCAAGGTAGTGAGGTCCAAATTAAACAATGCCTGGCCTTTAGTCACTTGCTGGTTTGGGGTGACATAAAACTGATCGATTACCCCCTCAATCGGCACCCGAATAATGGCTGGATTTGCAGGCACTAGTTCTCCGGGAGCTAGAACGGTTAAGCGCACCGGAAATAACAGAAATGTCCAAATTAACCATTTCCAACGCCGCCTTTTATCGCGCCAAATTGCCTTGGCTTCAGCCATGACAACCGTGCGCGTACCTTCAATACCTTGAGCCCGTAAGCACTGCAAACTGTCTTTCGTCCAGGTAATCGCGTGTGTATAAAACTGGCGCACCTGAGAAAGAATTTTCTTTGGATCCTTGCGGTAATCTTGATACAGAAATCGTGCGCCCGCAATGACGTCTAAGAGATAGGATTTGATTTCGCCCCAACCTGGAACGAGCTCTGTAATCCGAACCCATATTCGAGTAAGCTCACCATACGTTGTTGGGGCATCTTTTCTGGCCCAACAGTAAGACCAGGCATCGACCCATTCTTTTAAATAGCTTAGCTCTGATTCAGTAAATTGCGTTTCTCTGGAAAGTAAAAGAGCTGCTTTACGCTTTCCACCAGCAATGGGTAACCAATAGGCATGGGCCGGTAGGTATTCACTCCATTGCGCTGACGCAGAGTCATCTAGCATTGATGGTAGAACTTCGCCCGCTTCAGTCTCGCTTAAGCCTTTACAAACCGCATTGAGCCATAAAATATAGGGGGAGTTTCGCTCCACAAAGGAAACGCCCGACTGAATGGCAATGCCCTCATCCTCAATCCACAGGGCTGCAATCTGATACGGAAATAACTGGTGCGTTTGATTAACCAGCAAAAACTGCAATGCCTTATCCGACTCTGCAACCCTTGCCTGTCTTGCAAGATTAAGCAATACGATGGGATCGCCAGCAGGAACGTTGGATGGCTCAAGACCCATGAACTATCAACTACCCGCGCAGCATTAAAGCCGATTTAATCTGACTTGAAAGCGAAGGCTTGCCCTTAAATTCTGATTTCTGACCTGGCTTTTCAGCTGGCTTAATAATTAACTTTGTCTTTGCCTGATCACCCTTAGAGTCGGTTGCAACCACCTGAAGCTCTACAGGCTCAGTCACACCATCTGGCATGGCTACATCCAATTTACCGTTGGCTGGATCAAACTTAATCCAAGCTGGTACTGGTTTTCCATCTTTGGTAAAGACCTTGAGCTGAATATCTCCTTTGCCACCCACAAATGTTGCTGGAGGAATGATGTAACTTACCTTACCAGAGGAATCTAATATGACGTCTGGGGGTAACAACGGATTACGCAGGCCAGTATCAGCCTCTGATGGAGTTGAGAGATTGGCATCAATCGAGCGCTGCGCATTGCGCACCTCATCACCCACTCGGTCAAAACTATAGTAAGGTGTGTGGTTTGAATATTGCAGATTGCCACGGGATAAGGTCGACTCCACTGCAGGGAGGCTAAATTGATTAATACCGCCCGATTGGCCATTGAAATCGAGTACTACCGTATGGAACTCATACCTACCCATCTCGATTGGCTGATATAAAGGCATCTGGGGCATAAATGGGGTTTGACCCACGATCCGAGTTGGAGGAACAATAGACGGCACACGCAGAGTGAGCGTTGATGTATCAAAACCACCATTACCATCGCTAATCACATAGGTCGCAACAGGTATCAGGCCGGTATAGCCAGCTACTGGCTCATAGCGGTAACTTCCATCATTATGAATGGTTAATTTACCAATTCCGGCAATATCTACAACACCGGGTGCATTGGCTGTCACTGGGTAAATAACGCCATTGACAGTAAATTGGGTAATGCTCAGAGAATCACCTTCAACATCACTTGCATTTGCCAAGAGGCCGCCGGCTGCAGTCACTATGAGGATTGTGTCCTTCTCTACACGCTTGACTTCATCGCCATCGATTGGCGGGTCGTTGACGGGGGTAACAGTGATGATGAGATCAGAGTTATCACCTACCGTAGCGCCACTGTCATCCGATAGGCTATAGGTTACTGTGGGTACAGTACCGTTGTAGTTGGCTGCTGGAGTAAAGGTATAGGCGCCACTAGAGCCAATCACAATCGTACCAATTCCAGCAATAGTGGCGGTCTGACCAGCGGTGTAGACAGTGCCAATACCCGCTACTTGGAAGCTAGTCACAGTGATTGGGCCATCCACACTAGTGCCATCAATCAGAGTTCCACTGACAGCGGTATCCTCTAGCGTCGTAACTGCTTCGTTATTGTCGGTGAAGGGGTCATCTACTGGCACCATCGTCAATGTCAATGTCGAAGTATCAGTACCCCCTGCACCATCACTCACGGCATAGGTAATGACGGGGATGGCTCCGGTGTAGTTCGCTACTGGAACAAAAGAGTAGCTACCGTTGCTATTGATGGTGATGGCACCCACGCCTGGGATGGTGACCGCACTACCAACAGCTTGGGTACCCGTAATACCGTCAATGGTGTAGCTTGCAATCGTAAGGGTATTGCCTTCTTGATCAGTCGCATTGGTTAAGAGGCCGGCACCGACTGCTACGGTCAGCGTGGTGTCTTCAGTGACGGTATTGGTTTCATTAGCGTCGACTGGGGGATCATTAACGGGGGCAACAGTAATGATCAGGGTTGAGGTATCACCCACCGTAGCGCCACTGTCATCAGAGAGGCTATAGGTCACTGTTGGAACAGTGCCGTTGTAATTGGCTACTGGTGTAAAGGTATAAGCTCCGTTAGCGGCAATGGTGATCGTGCCTACGTTTGCAATGGTGGCAGTCTGACCGGGGGTGAAGACAGTAGCGCTACCCGCCACTTGGAAGCTCGTTAAGGTAATGGGGCCATCGCCAGAAGTGAGTCCACTATCAATGACATTGCCACTAACCGCAGTATCTTCTGGTGTAGTGACGGTTTCGTTGTTGTCGGTGAAGAGGTCGTTCACCGGCACCATCGTCAATGTCAGCGTCGAAGTATCTGTGCCCCCTGCACCGTCACTCACGGTATAGGTAATAACGGGGATGGCTCCGGTGTAGTTTGCGACTGGAACAAAAGAGTAGCTACCATCGCTATTGATGGTGATGGTACCCACATTGGGGATGGCGACGGGGCTACCGACTGCTTGGGTACCAGACACACCAGCAATGGTGTAGCTTGTAATCGAAGCGGTGCCACCATCAATATCGGTAGTGTTGACTAAGAGACCAGCAGCTGCAGCAACAGTCAGGGTGGTGTCTTCGATGACGGTATTGGTTTCGTTACCGTCGACTGGTGGGTCATTGACCGGAACCATCGTCAATGTCAGTGTCGAAGTATCTGTGCCCCCTGCTCCATCACTCACGGTATAGGTAATGACGGGGATCGCTCCGGTGTAATTGGCTACCGGCACAAAGGTATAGCTGCCATCGCTATTGATGGTGATGGCACCCACGCTTGGGATGGTAAATGGACTACCAACCGTTGGGGTACCAGCAGCGCCGGCAACCGCAAAGGCGGTAATGGTGGCGGTACCGCCATCAATGTCGGTGGTATTGACCAAGAGGCCAGCGGCTGCAGCAACAGTCAGGGTGGTGTCTTCGGTGACGGTATTGGTTTCATTAGCGTCGACTGGGGGGTCATTCACCGCGCTCATCGAGAGTGTCAATGTCGAAGTATCAGTACCCCCTGCACCATCACTCACGGCATAGGTAATAACAGGGATGGCTCCGGTGTAGTTCGCTACTGGAACAAAAGAGTAGCTACCGTTGCTATTGATGGTGATGGCACCCACGCCTGGGATGGTGACCGCACTACCAACAGCTTGGGTACCCGTAATACCGTCAATGGTGTAGCTTGCAATCGTAAGGGTATTGCCTTCTTGATCAGTCGCATTGGTTAAGAGGCCGGCACCGACTGCTACGGTCAGCGTGGTGTCTTCAGTGACGGTATTGGTTTCATTAGCGTCGACTGGGGGATCATTAACGGGGGCAACAGTAATGATCAGGGTTGAGGTATCACCCACCGTAGCGCCACTGTCATCAGAGAGGCTATAGGTCACTGTTGGAACAGTGCCGTTGTAATTGGCTACTGGTGTAAAGGTATAAGCTCCGTTAGCGGCAATGGTGATCGTGCCTACGTTTGCAATGGTGGCAGTCTGACCGGGGGTGAAGACAGTAGCGCTACCCGCCACTTGGAAGCTCGTTAAGGTAATGGGGCCATCGCCAGAAGTGAGTCCACTATCAATGACATTGCCACTAACCGCAGTATCTTCTGGTGTAGTGACGGTTTCGTTGTTGTCGGTGAAGAGGTCGTTGACTGGAGAAACTGTAATGCCTAATGTTGAATTTTCAGGAACGCCATAACCATCCGAAAGACTATAGGTCACTGTTGGAACAGTGCCGTTATAATTGGCTACTGGAGTAAAGGCATAGGCTCCGTTAGTAGCAATGGTGATCGTACCAACACCAGCAATGGAGGCGGTCTGACCAGCAGTGAAGACAGTAGCGCTGCCTGCGACTTGGAAGCTCGTTAAGGTAATAAAGCCATCGCCAGATGTCAGGCTACTATCAATCACATTGCCACTAACCGCAGTATCTTCTGGTGTAGTGACGGTTTCATTATTGTCGGTGAAGAGGTCATCAACTGCTGCTATCGATAGGCTCAAGGTTGATGTATCAAGATTCCCTAACCCGTCGCTCACGATGTAGGTAATAACAGGGATTGCGCCAGTGTAATTTGCAACTGGAACAAAAGAGTAGCTTCCGTTGCTATTAATAGTCAATGTTCCGACATTAGGAATTACAACGGCGCTACCCAGAGGCTTATCACCAGCTATACCAGCAATAGTGTAGGAAGATACAACTGGGGTTCCGCCACCTGTAAAGACTGCGTTAGCTAAAAGACCATTGGTAATATCTACAGTAAGAGTTGTATCTTCAGTGACAGTATTGGTTTCATTACCGTCACCAATTCCAGAAACATCAATTGTGATTACGTTAGGGCTTTGATCTGTATTTTGTCCGCCGTTCGCCGTGCCACCATTGTCAACCACTTGGAATGTAAAACTCGCATAATTTGCTCCACTTGTATTTGGTGTAGGCGTATAGACTAACTGACTGAAATCCGAAGATGAAATCACCTGACCAGCAATTACCGGAGCGCCATTCAGGCTCAGGCTACCCACAGCGGGTAGCGTGGTAATTTTGACTGATGTGAATGTATTGGCCTGGGAATCGTTGGGATCACTAAAACCAAAATCATTTGCAGCGAAGGCGATATTACTATTCTGAAGTACTGAAATCGTTTTATCAGTACCTACTGGGGGGTCATTCACCGCACTCATCGAGAGTGTCAGCGTCGAAGTGTCCGTTCCCCCTGCGCCGTCACTCACGGTATAGGTAATGACAGGGATTG
>JBIISV010000174.1:0-3680 GCA_044340835.1 Polynucleobacter sp. | reverse complement strand
CGTACGACAGAGTAGCCAGCTTTTTCAGCATGGGTTTGAATGGCATGGCCAATATCGCCTAGCGCAGCTCCGGGTTTGACTTGTGCAATCCCCAACCACATACATTCAAAGGTCACTTGGGTAAGGCGTTTTGCGAGAACGGATACTTCTCCCACCATGAACATCCGGCTGTTATCGCCGTAATAGCCGTCTGGAGTGATGACGGTAATATCGAGATTCACGACATCACCCGTTTTTAAAATCTTCTCACCCGGAATGCCATGACAGATCACATCATTGACAGAGGTGCAAATGGCTGCTGGAAAGGGAGGGTAGCCCGGAGGTTGGTAGTTCAATGGCGCTGGAATGGTCTTTTGCACATCCCGCATGTATTCATGGCAAATGCGATCCAGTTCGGCCGTGCTTACGCCAGCCTTCACGTGGGGCGCTACATGATCAAGTACTTCACTGGCTAAGCGACCAGCTTCACGCATCCCTTGGATGTCTTTTTCAGCGGTAAATACACTATTCATCCCTTGATTATCAACGACTTGGGGCTTTTTAGTGGAGGTCTATTGCCTCATTTTTAGGCAATCACCCCATTTTATGTGCTTCTAATGACTATTTTAGTCAGGACCATCTGCTTTTGACAGGGATAGAGATCAGCTAGATCATTGATATTTAAGCTATAATTTATTCATCAGGTCTATTTTGATCTGAAATCGCGGGTTGAGCCTTCCAGGGTGGCGTTTTTTAGCGCAGCTAGGACTCAATCTTAGAAAATAACCCTTAGGAGAAGTTATGTCAGTAACTATGCGTCAAATGCTGGAAGCCGGTTGCCATTTTGGTCATCAAACCCGTTTCTGGTCCCCAAGAATGGCCCCTTACATTTTCGGCCATCGCAACAAAATCCACATTATCAATTTGGAAAAAACATTGCCCATGTTTCAGGACGCCCTGAAATTTGCAAAACAAATTGCAGCTAATCGTGGAACTATCTTATTTGTTGGTACAAAGCGTCAATCACGCGAGATCATTGCTGAAGAAGCTGCTCGTGCTGGTATGCCTTACATCGACAGCCGTTGGTTGGGCGGAACGCTCACTAACTTTAAAACTGTTAAAGGTTCCCTCAAGCGTTTGAAGGATATGGCAGTTGCTAAGGAAGCTGGCGACTGGGAAAAGCTTTCTAAGAAAGAAGCCTTGACTAACGATCGCGATCTCGACAAGCTGCAAAAAGCGCTTGGCGGCATTCAGGATTTGAATGGTGTTCCTGATGCGATTTTCGTAGTGGACGTTGGTTATCACAAGATTGCTATTACTGAAGCCAACAAGCTAGGTATTCCAGTGATTGCTGTGGTAGATACTAACCACTCTCCAGATGGTGTTGATTACATCATCCCTGGTAATGATGACTCTAGCAAGGCTGTTCTTCTCTATGCTCGTGGTATTGCTGATGCCATCCTCGAAGGCAAAGCGAATTCCGTTCAAGAAATTCTGACCGCCGTTAAAGAAGGCGAAGAAGAGTTTGTTGAAGAAGGGAAAGCTGAATAATGGCTGCTATTACCGCTGCAATGGTTGGCGAGTTACGCGCCAAAACTGATGCTCCGATGATGGAGTGCAAAAAAGCACTGACTGAGGCTGATGGCGATATGGCTCGTGCAGAAGAAATTCTGCGTGTCAAGTTGGGTAGCAAGGCTGGTAAGGCCGCTTCCCGAGTTACTGCTGAAGGTATTGTGGCTTCTTTCATCAACGGTACCAACGGTGCCTTGCTTGAAGTGAACTGCGAAACTGACTTCGTTTCTAAGAACGATGACTTCTTGGCGTTTACTAGTGAGTGCGTCAAGTTAGTTTCTGAAAAGAATCCAGCTGATGTTGCTGCATTACTCGCATTGCCAATGAATGGCCAAACTGTGGATGAGGTTCGTAGCGCATTGATCGGTAAGATTGGTGAGAACATCATGCCGCGTCGCTTTAAGCGCTTTGCTGGAAGTAGCAAATTGGTTTCTTACCTACACGGCACTCGTATTGGTGTCATGGTTGAATTCGAAGGTGATGAAACTGCAGCTAAAGATGTCGCAATGCATATTGCCGCAATGAAGCCAGTGGCCTTGTCGACGGCTGATGTTCCTGCTGAAGCTATTGCGATTGAGCGTAGCGTTGCCGTTCAAAAAGCTGCTGAATCTGGTAAACCACCAGAAATCGTTGAGAAGATGGTTGAAGGTTCTATTCAGAAGTACCTCAAAGAGGTTTCTTTATTGAACCAAACTTTCGTTAAAAACGATAAGCAATCTGTTGAGCAGATGCTCAAAGCGGCGAATACTAGTATCAAGAGTTTTACGATGTTTGTTGTCGGTGAAGGCATTGAAAAGCGTCAAGATGACTTTGCAGCCGAAGTTGCTGCTCAGGTTGCCGCTGCTAAGGGCGCCTAATAAGCTCTCAAACTGCTGGGCTTACCCAGTAGGGCTGTAATCCTCAAAAGGGCATGGAAATCTCGTTTTCTATGCCCTTTTCTTTGATCTGTGCCAAGCCCTTTATAATTTGAAGTAGATATTAAAAAGTACTTAAAGATCAATACGCTAAGTCAGTAAATTGCTTAGCAAATTACGGAAAATAAAACGATGCCAGCCTACAAGCGTGTTCTCTTAAAACTTTCTGGTGAAGCCCTGATGGGGGATGATGCTTTTGGTATCAACCCAACTACCATTGATTCCATGGTGAAAGAAATTGCCGATGTGGTACGAAGCGGTGTTCAGTTGGCGATCGTCATTGGCGGTGGAAATATTTTCCGCGGTGTAGCGGGTGGTGCGGCGGGTATGGATCGAGCTACAGCGGATTACATGGGAATGCTTGCCACCATGATGAACTCCCTTGCCTTGCAAGATGCCCTGCGTCAAAAAGGCGTTGAGGCTCGCGTGCAATCTGCTTTAAGAATGGATCAAGTACTTGAGCCTTATATTCGTCCGCGCGCAATCCGCGCATTGGCTGAAGGTAAGGTTGTGATCTTTGCAGCCGGCACAGGTAACCCTTTCTTCACCACCGATACTGCAGCTGCTTTGCGTGGCGCAGAGATGGGCGTGGAGATTGTATTGAAAGCCACAAAGGTAGATGGTATTTATAGTGCGGATCCAATGAAAGATCCAAACGCTACTTTATATAAAACAATGACTTTTGATGAAGCTATCATCAAAAATTTACAAGTGATGGATGCAACTGCTTTTGCATTGTGTCGTGATCGCAAATTACCCATCAAAGTATTTTCGATTCTCAAGCCAGGCGCTCTGATGCGTGTGGTTCAGGGTGAATCTGAAGGTACTTTAGTACATGTTTAATAGGAGGCCAGATGTCTGCAGCAGAAATTAAAACTACTACCGATCAAAAGATGCAAAAGTCTCTTGAGGCTTTGAAAACCAATTTGGCAAAGATTCGATCTGGTCGTGCAAATCCTGGAATTTTGGAGCATATCCAGGTGGATTATTACGGCAATCCAACTCCGCTAAGCCAAGTTGCCAGCTTAGGCTTAGCCGATGCAAGAACCATCAACGTTCAACCATTTGAGAAGACCATGGTGGCCGCTATTGAGAAGGCGATTCGTGATTCTGATTTAGGCTTAAATCCAGCTTCACAAGGCACTGTCATTCGTGTGCCAATGCCTGCTTTGACAGAAGAGCGTCGTCGTGATTTAACCAAGGTTGTTAAAAACG
>JBIISV010000043.1:0-12598 GCA_044340835.1 Polynucleobacter sp. | reverse complement strand
GCGGAATGATGAGATCTAACTCGAACTGATAAAACATCGCGCCATTGTTTGCAGAAAAAGGACCGCGCGGCGTGTAGGATGAGCCAATCACCTGAAAGTCTGGCAGGTAGGCTTTCTTTGCCAGATCAACACCCTTACGGGCTGCGTCTAATTGCAATGCAGAACTCCTTAAGGAGGGATGACTATTTTCTGCATAATCCTCCAACTCAATTAAGGTCGGTACGCTATTCATGGCGCGACGCACATCACCGCGTAACACCAACTTTTCTCTCGAGTGGCGACCTACCAAGGTATTGATATTATTGAGCGCTACTTGTAGCTGGCGCTCCACATTAAATTGATCTGCTTGGGCAGCACTTTGTGAAACCTGAGCATTAAGATATTCAACGTAAGCAGCGGCATTGCTGGAATAACGCGCCTTAGCCACATTCTTAATCATCTCCAAACGCATTACGGATTCCTTCAGAACCTGTAACTGCTTTTGTGATGCCAAGGCGGTGTAGTACAAAGTAGAGAGCTGCGCACCTAACTGTAAATAGCTGGATTCACTTTGAGCTAGCAAAGCTTCGGCATTGGTATTGGCAATATCCGATGCCAAACTCTTCTTGCCTGGAAACTGAAATGGCTGGGCAATCGATATCGCATTATTGCTACTAATACCCCCACCACCCGGGTTTGAGGGGCTTGGCGCATTGGCACCTCCTAAAGCAAATGGAGAGTTTGCAGGCATACCAGACCAGACTAAGCCGACCTGTGGATTTGCTGGTGCATTAATCTGTGGAACGGTTGCCTTGGCTGCTAAATAAGACTCACGCAAGGCAGAGAGCTGAGGATTATTGAGCTTGAGCTCGTTCCAAAGCTGACGCAAGTCCATCTCAGTTGGACCTGATAGCGCACTCTTGGTATAAATCTTCGGCGTATTACTTGAGCCAGTAAGGACTGGTGGCAGAGTTAAGGCGTCCTTGGATGGATTGGCCTGCACTGTGACGCTGGCAGGAATTGCAGAATTTGTATTAGACGACTGTGCAAAAACAGGGAAGATAAAAAACAAAGGTGCGATGGCACAAGCCGCCCACTTAAAGGGGCTTAAGTTCGTAATTGTTAAACTGCTCGCTTTAATCTGGCCGTGAATCAAAAAGGCTACCTTTAAATCTGTACGCACACTGTGTTTATGACCTTAAATATAGATTTCCCTATATTTTGAGGGGTTTTTCATTATAGCGAGCTAAAGGCCGTTGTCCATTAATTATAAATTCTTATCTTATTGATTCTAAACATAATAATTAAATAAATCAGACTTAGAAGACCTAGAATTCAGCGTGAATCCTAAATGAAAGGATGTTCACTGGACCACGGGCAGAGTTATAGGCAGGATTAATGATGTGCTGGAAGTTCAGTCCAGCCAGGACGTTCTTAATCACGGTTGCGTTGTAGTAGATCTCACCGATCCGCTCCGGTGAATACGAGATGGTCTGACTTGGACTAGCATAGTCGCCAATAAAATATGAAACTCCGCCAGCTTGCAAATAGCTCCGACGATAGCTCGATAAGCCGTTTTGCATCATCGAGATGCCAATACTGTCACGAGGGCGCTGCCAGCTTGAGCCATTCATACCCATACCAATCGAAACAGAGTTATCAGCCTCGGTGAACGACATGGTTTCAGTATGGCCATCAGAGGTGAATGCGCGACCATAAATACCTAAGTCCTTAGTTAAGGCTTGCTCCCCATGAATACCGATACCCGTTTTAATCTGCATATTGTTGCGGACATTATTGATGGCTTGAGTACCTTGGCGAGCATTGGGATCTTGATTAATATAACTAGTCGCATCTGAAAAACGAGCCAATGTCATTTTGTTACGGTAAGCCAAGACGCTGACTTTGCCTGGAAGATTGGCGATATTGTGTTGGCGCTCTACTTCCACCTGGTCGCCATAGGTATTGAAGATTTGCCAATTGAGATCTCGACCATTAGGAGATTTAGGGGCAAGCATTCTGGAGGCACGCAGCACCCAATGATCCAGATACCACTCCGCCGCTAAGCCCGAGCTATAGCCTCGCGCATCGGCTGCGTAGTCATAGGCAAGATAAGTCATATTGCCCCAGTTCATAAACTGAATGCGAGGATCTTTGGCGTAGCGACTGTCATCAAAAATATCCAGCGTAGAAAACTGACCGCCAGTCAATACAACGCGATTACTGCTAACCGTTTGTGTAATTTGATTAGCTTGATCTTCAAGAACAACTTTGCCACCTTCTTGATTAATTGTATGTCGAGCAAAAGCACGAGCAGAATAAAACTTTGCTTGTGCACCTGTAGCTTTACTACCTTCGCCGTTAGTAAAACCACCCAAACCCACTAAGCCAGAAAAGGGTACGCCAGAAATGACTTCAGGATTGAAATAGACATCTGTATTCGGTGCAAGTCTTGCGCCCATAAATAAGGTGCCCGACCAGGTATAGCTCATCGACTTTTGAGCATTTAGGCTATTCGGGCCCGAGTAAGCAGAGTTGAAATTGTTATAACGCTGATTCACGTAAGTTGTTTGACCGTGAATATTCACCGGTAAACCAAAGAGCTCTCCTTCGGTTGGCAAGCCATCAATAGGGGCAGCAAAAGTCGCAATTTGGTCAGAACCCGATCCCGCCTTTTGGGCAAGCGCAGCACTACTACAGACTGCAGCAAGCAAGCTCAACAGGAGAAGGTAGGATTTGTGGGTCATTCACAATTTCAGAATAAGTAATATCAATAGCTTATAGGCTAGATCTACCGGGGTAATCAATAAGGCACATTAAATGGGCTCGACTTGAGGTTAAAGCCGGAGAGGACTACAGAATAAATTAATTTACCTAGAATTTATGTCTATTTAGTGACGAACGGACCTAAGAGAATTGGCATTGAGGGTATCAAGCAACATTTGAGGCGTGAATTCTGGATGGTCTTCAGCAAGTTTTCCCAAACGAACCCAATACTCTATTTGTTGCGATGGCGATCTTCTGCTAACTTCCCCAAGTTCCTTGGCTTGGATAACTAGAGCGCGTGGCAGGCGAATCACTTTAGACATTATTTGTAGATATGCTTTCGGTCACCAACACTTACAACGACGATGCTGATCTCTTTATCTTGAATAGAAGCAATAATTCGATAGTCCCCGACCCGATAACGCCAGTAGCCTCCATACTCAGTGCCCTTTAAAGCCTCGCCAAGAATTCTAGGATCAGCCTGAACAGCAAGCCTCTCTTTGCAAAACTCAAGAATTCTTTTAGCTACCTTACGATCAAATTTTCTTAATTGTTTTTCTGCTGATGGGGCAAACTCAATCAGCCAAACCAAGATTTCGCTCCACTTGATCCAATGGAATAGCCTTTACTTTGCCACTTTTTAACGCTTTCATACTCTTATCCGCTAGATATAAGTCTTCCAAATCTTCTAGATAAGCCAGAATTGCTTCTCGGGCATAGAAGGTTTTTGTTCTTCCAGTTGCCTTAGCCAATAAATCAAGTCTCAATTCAATTTCCTTGGGTAATCGTATTGCCAGCATATGGCCTCCTAGTCTTTGCTATACAAGTATAGCAATTATGACGAATTTACAGAGGGCACAGCAAGGACAACATTAGTTAAAAGGGTGAACTAAGATTTTATTAAAAAGGCGTATATCAATCAACGCCAATCACAATAGGGTTTTAGATCAAACTACCCTACTGTACGTCGGTCCATCAATGCTCTGGCCAAGGTACCTGCATCGACGTACTCAAGCTCTCCGCCCACCGGAATACCTCTAGCAATTCTGGTGACTTTGATTCCTTTGGCTTTGAGCACTTCACCGATGTAATGAGCAGTGGCCTCGCCTTCACTCGTGAAGTTGGTTGCCAGCACTACTTCTCTGACTGGCACGCCAGTATCAGGTGCTTCAATACGACTGAGTAGTCGATCAAAATGGATTTCATTCGGGCCCATACCATCTAAGGGGGAGATGCGCCCCATCAAGACAAAGTAATTACCCTTAAAGCTTAATGTCTGCTCTACCATCACTTGGTCAGCGGGTGTTTCGACAATGCAAAGTAGCGAAGGATCACGGCGTTCATCAATACAGGTGCTGCAGATTTGGGTTTCCGAGAAAGTATTGCAACGAGCACAATGACCTACTGTCTCGACTGCCTCACCCAACGATTGAGCTAGAACTGCCGCTCCATTGCGATCATGCTGCAGTAGATAGAAAGCCATGCGTTGCGCAGACTTAGGACCCACTCCAGGCAACACGCGTAATGCCTCGATCAATCGACCGAGGGCATCTTGAGGAGCTTCATGACGCGCCATTAAAGAGAATTTTTTCTATTAATCATTAAAACGGCAACTTAAATCCAGGGGGCATCGGCATACCAGCAGTAGCTCCAGACATCACTTGTGAGCTAGTCGCTTCGACTTGCTTAAATGCTTCCGTATAGGCAGTCACTAATAAATCTTCGAGCATCTCGCGATCATCCATTGCACCTGGATCGATCTGTACGCGTTTCATGTCGTGTTTACCAGAGATAGTTACTTTGACTAGACCGCCCGCAGCTTGGCCGGTCACTTCAAGCGCAGCCAATTGCTCTTGCGCTACTTTCATCTTTTCTTGCATCTGCTGGGCTTGTTTCATCAAGCCAGCAAGGCCGCCTTTCATCATCGCTTATTTCCTTTTTACGAATGGGTGTTATTAGAGAACTGCAATTAAAGAGGCTTAACGGAGCCACCAACTACCTTGGCCCCAAACTCTTTTTCTAATTGCAAAATAAATGGGTCTTGGGCGATCAGTTGCTCTGCGTTTTGTCTTTTCTCTTGATGAATCTGGGCATCGACTTTAGCGACTGTTTTACCCTCAACTTCGCCTTTTTCAATGACGACTTTCACTGGCTTACCAAAGTGCGCAGTCAGAGCATCCGCAAGACGACCAACAGAAGCTTCGGAGGCGAGCTGTGGCATTGGGGTCAGGATAGTGGCGCGCACACCTGCTGCAGAATCACTCCAATCTTGCAACTCTGTCTGAAACGCTAACTGTTGTACCAAACCCTTAATTGGCAACTGACGCATCAAGGTATGCCAATCTGGACGATCAGCTGCAGCTGCAGGTGCTACTGGTACAGAAACTAGTGGCGCTGAAGCAGCAGGTTTAGCTGCTGGCGCAGCAGTTGGATTAGCGGGTGCAGATGGTCTTGGGGCCGATGCTGCCGAACCTACTGGTGGGGCTGAGTTACCACCTGCACTCCCCGTACCCCCTGCTCCACCAGGAGTTGGATTTCCGGGACGAAAGGCCAGCATGCGCAAGAGTGTCATGGCAAAGCCGGTTTGCTCATCCGGTGCGAGGGATAAATCTGGGCGGCTAGTGATGGTGATTTGGTAGAACAGCTGCGCTTCTTCTTTTGTAAGTGCGCTAGCTAAGCGACGAATCTCCGCCGCTTCTGGCCAGTCTTCTAATACAGACTCAGGAACAATTTGTGCCGCAGCAATTTTCTGAATGAGACTCGATAGATCAGCCAGCGCTAATGAGAAAGACATACTGCGTTCGCCCATCTCATTACTAATGGCAAGCAAGCTAGCGCCATCTTTAGCTATGAGTGAATCTAGGATTCTGATGAGATATGCATCATCTAAGGTGCCTAGCATGCCGCGCACGGCTTCTTCAGATACTTTTCCAGCAGCGTATGCAATAGCTTGATCAGTTAGTGATAAAGCATCGCGCATCGAACCTTGAGCAGCTTTTGCTAATACCCGGAGTGCATTGGTTTCGTATTCAACGCTTTCTGCAGCGAGTACTTTTTCTAGATGCTCAACAATCAGTGGTACTGGCATTTGCTTGAGATTGAACTGCAGGCAACGAGACAGAATGGTGACTGGGATCTTTTGGGGATCAGTAGTTGCAAGTATGAACTTCACATGTTCAGGCGGCTCTTCGAGCGTTTTGAGCATGGCATTAAAGGCATGATTGGTGAGCATGTGCACTTCGTCAATCATGTACACCTTATAACGCGCATTACTGGGTGCGTAGGCTGCCTTCTCTAATAGAGCAGCAATATCGTCTACCCCGCGATTACTCGCAGCATCCATCTCGATATAGTCAACAAAGCGACCAGCGTCGATTTCCGTACAGGCTGGGCATTTGCCGCAAGGCTCTGAAGTCATCTTGCCCGAGCCATCCGCTCCAGTGCAATTGAGGGCTTTGGCCATAATGCGGGCAATAGTGGTCTTTCCAACCCCACGAGTGCCTGTAAAGAGCCATGCATGGTGAAGGCGGCCTTGATCCAAGGCATGGGTTAAGGCCTTGACCACATGGTCTTGTCCTACCAATTGGGAGAAAGTTTTAGGGCGCCACGAACGGGCTAAAGCCAATGCTGTCATGTATTACATTCTAACAAGCTAAAATGGAATTGGATGGGCCTCCCCGCATGGCGGTTTGGATAACCTGGTCAGGTCGGGAACGAAGCAGCCAAACCCAATTCTGTCAGTGCCGGGGGTCAGGCTCATCCATCCTTACCCAAGAGATTTAAGGCCCAGAATTTCGCTTTTTCTGATCATTACTGGACAAAGTGCTGTTTTCAGCCTCTGAAACAATTTTTCCGTTAATGGTCCAGACGCCGTGCTTCAAATCTGCGCCGGTGATTTCAGGAGCAATCTGGATCAATACATGGATCTAAGTTTTGAGGCGAGTTTGTATTCATACACAGTACCCTATCAATGAGAATCACTCAAAGTAAATCGATTTAAATAACACGCAGAAATCTAAGGATTTCAATGCTTTTAGTGCACAATCAATCCCATAAGAACTTTCTGAGTCGCCCTCATGTCCCAAGCAATTATTTTTGATGTAGAAGCAACTGACAAGAACGATGCTGTCATTATTGAGGCCGCCTCTTTGGATGTCACCTCCATCAATCCTCTTGCTGTTGGCAATCCCTGGGTGCAGCGCTATAACCCTGGTAAGCCGATTAGCTTGGGTGCTTTGGCGACGCATCACATCATGGATGAAGAGTTGGTGAATTGCCCGGCTAGTAGTTCATTTAGATTGCCTGCAGGTACCAAGTACATCATTGGTCATAGTATCGATTTTGACTGGGAAGCCATTGGCAAACCTGAGGTCAAGCGCATTTGTACCCTGGCACTTGCTCGCAGCCTTTGGCCCGACTTAGATAGTCACACTCAAAGCGCCCTACTCTATTACTTTGAACGTACTACTGCTCGAGAGCAATTACGCGATGCTCATAGTGCATTGGCGGATGTGTGGATCTGCTCCAAGATTCTAAGTCAAATCATTAGTCGTTTGCACCCTGCTTCTTTGGATGCTTTATGGGAAATGTCTGAGAAGGCTCGCATACCTTCGATCATGCCCTTTGGTAAACATAAGGGCGAACTCATTAGCCAGGTACCATCTGATTACAAGCAATGGATGCTCCGCCAGGATAATGTCTCTGAATACCTTCGCAAGGCCTTACAGGCCTAGCTATTGCCTTAGGTTTTAATGCTGCTTATGCGCTGAGGATACGAGCTTTTCTGTATAGGCAATCGCAACTGCTGAAAGCACAAAGGTAACGTGGATTAAGGTTTGCCACAGCAAGGTCTTTTCATCATAGGTTGATGCATTGATGAAAGTCTTGAGTAGGTGGATCGATGAGATGCCAATGATGGCGGTCGCCAGCTTTACTTTGAGAACACCAGCGTTCACATGAGATAACCATTCTGGTTGATCTGGATGGTTTTGCAATTCCAAGCGAGAAACAAAGGTTTCCCATCCACCCACAATGACCATAACCAATAGGTTGGAGATCATCACGACATCAATTAATCCCAAAACTACCAGCATAAGTGCGGTTTCAGTCATGGTCTTGTCTGCCATCATGGTAATCAGATGGACGAGCTCTAACCAAAACTGCCAGACGTATACCCCTTGGGCCACGATCAGACCAATATAGAGGGGTGCCTGTAACCAGCGGGACATGAAAATCCAACGTGGCAAGGGGCGTAATTTTTTATCTAGAAAGGTTTCTTTGTTTTCAGTCATGTCCGTATCTTAACGGCATTTATGCCATTTTTCATCCATGTAAACACGTAGTAAGCATAAGGGATTAAAGACCGCTCCTCATGCCCGCCCTTACTAGGGAATAAGGAATCCGTGATTTCCTTACCCCCCTTCCAGGCCTGCTACTGAATCTGTACGTCTTGCTTGGTTTACTACTTCTTCCGATTAAAGACTGTCTTTGTTGCAGATTGATGACGCTGAGTATTTTTCAATACGGCGCAGTAAGACAGAATCATGATCACTGCGAGTGAGATGCCGTTGAAGTTATTTAATAGTTCCATTTAATTTCTCCTGGTGTTTTTCTATGTTGAATTTGTCTTGCACTTCTTTTACCTCTTACTGCTTTTATTTCCATGTACTCAGAATATTGACTTACTAGCTCACAAAATGAGCTAGTAAAATTCGCTTCCTGATTTGTTGTTTTTGATTCTTTTTTTCATTACTTTTTGCTTGTTCTTTGTTTTTTTCTTTGTCTTCTTCTTTAGCGCACTACCGGCAATTCATCCCACTGCGTGGTGTAGTTTGGTGACCTATTGCCCGACCTCATTTGCCAATCTTGCTTGGTTCCAGATGCTGCAGTTTTGATAGCAGCATTACCAAAACGACTATTGATCGAGTCCATGGCTTTCATCAGACCAGCAGATTTACCTTTTACTTCGACGTCATCAAAGAGCGATTGCTGTATGGTAGGTTTGTCAGCCAATAGATTGAAGATCACTCCCGCCTTCTTGTACTTAAAACCTGTCTTGTAAATTTGCTTTAGACCCTTTAATGCAGCACTAGTGAGCGTTAAGGTGTTATCGCTTGGATCAATGAGGGCAACCGTAATACTTTGATGGTGTTGTGGCTCAAATGGTTTGTGCGGATTGGTTTGTACAAAGATAGTGAGCGCGCCCGTCACTGACTTTTGAGTTCTGAGCTTCTCAGCACCTCTTGCGGTATGAGTAGCCACAGACTCAGCTAGCTCCTCCATAGAGCTGACTGGCTTACCAAAACTGCGTGAGGAAATAATCTGCTGCTTGGCTGGTGCCACTTCTTCTAGTTGCAAGCAAGATACGCCGCGTAGTTCATAGCAAATGCGTTCAATCACCACACCAAATTGTTGGCGCATCGCTTGTGGGGACGCTTGCACTAAGTCAAAGATGCTATTGATCTTGAGCTCCTTGAGCTTCTTGGCAGTTTTGCTACCAATACCCCAAACCTCGCCTACCGCTGTCTCGGCCATCCATTGATAGAGTGCTTCTTTGGGCATTGAGCTGATATCACACACACCAATAAACTGGGGGTGCTTTTTAGCTAAGTGATTAGCTAACTTAGCGAGAGTCTTGCTAGCACCAATACCAACACACACCGGTAAGCCCGTGGTATCCCTCACTTTTTCTTTGATGATTTGACCCATGCTTGTAGGATCAGCGTATTGCTTGAGTACTGCCTCAATCTGTAGAAAGCTCTCATCAATACTGTAGACCTCTAAATTGGGTGTGAACTTCCTTAAGACTTCCACTACCCTGCTACTCATATCGCCATACAAGGTGTAGTTTGAGGAATAGGCCAAAATACCATGCTGCTTAGCTAGGTCCTTCATCTGAAACCAGGGTGTACCCATCTTCACGCCTAGCGCTTTAACCTCAGCACTACGCGCTACTGCACAACCATCGTTATTCGATAAAACTACCATCGGCACATCTGCTAACTTGGGTACAAATACGCGCTCGCAAGATACATAGAAGTTGTTCACATCGACCAGTGCGAAGAGTTGCTTGGTTTGGCCGGCCTGGCTCATGCGGACCTCCCGTTTCTGCTGCTAGCGTGACTGTACTTACGCACTACCCCAACGACTACACCCCAGATTTGTAGCTCACTGTTCTCATTAAAGGTAATCGGTTCGTAATGGGGGTTCTCCGGCTGGAGCTCAGTTTTGCCGCGCAACTGATACAGACGCTTGATGGTGTACTCGCTGTCCACTACAGCCACCACGATATCTTTATGTTTTGGCTTGAGGGCTTTATCAACCACCACTTTGTCGCTATCACAAATACCCGCGCCCATCATCGAATCACCCTTTACGGTGAACATGAAAGTCGCTGGCTTGTTTTTGACTAGGTAACTATTGAGATCGAGACCTTCCTCGGCATAATCTGCAGCTGGACTCGGAAATCCCGCGGAAATCCGGTGACTTAAGAGCGTGAACTCATAGGCAGAATTCGCTGCTAAGGCCTGCGGGGCCTGGCTTAGGGTCAGTTTTAGAGGTGCTGTCTGAGTCGTCATAGTCATTAATATACTGTATATCCATACAGTATATGTAAAAACCATTAAAACGACTCTATTTTTGTTGCTTTTGAGCTATTTGCTTCAATTTTAGGCAAGAAAAAACCACCCGAAGGTGGTTGGTGTCACTAACTCATCTAACTTCTGATTGAGCAGGAGTGAATTACACGTCACTCATAAAATCGCCGCCGCTATTGTCGTCCCATGAGCTTGCGCCACCATCATCCCAAGAGCTGGCATCACGCACGCCAAAGTTTGGATCTAAAGATGCTGGACCACCTACTTGGCTCATATTGGGATTAGTGTTGGCATTGGTATTGGAATGACCGCCATCGCGACCACCCATAAGGCTGCCCGCCAATGCTTGACCCGCATACATACCAGCACCTAATGCAGCACCCGTTGCAAGACTACCCATCAAGCCACCACCCATGCCACCTGCGGCCGGGGCTCCAGGGTATCCAGGAGTACCGGGGCCAGCAGGGCCACTAGGACCACCAGGGTTTCCAGCAGGGCCGCCTGGAGTTCCAGGGTAACCAGCGCTTGGTGCGTTATAGGCCTGCACTGCTTCAGCCTTGCGACGCTTCATCACAATCACAACGCCGATTACCAAGATCGCAATCAAACCCCAGAAGAGTGGATTGGTGAAAATGGAAGAAGATGCGCTAGCAGCCGAACCACCTGCAGTTGTAGTGTTAGCTAGTTGTACCTGGAGTTTTTGCACGGATTCAGCTTGTGCAAACGGCAAGCCTGGCGCAAGATTTTGCGCCTTGATGAAATGATTGCGCGCAAGCTCTGTCTTACCTTCTTTGAGATAAAGCTCAGCCGCCACATAGTGCGCCTTGGCACTATTAGGATGGTTTTGGAGCACTTCTTTCATCATGGCATCGGCTTTAGCCAACTGCCCAGATTGCACCGCTTGATACACCTGCGGCAAAGTTGCCTCAGCAAATGCTGCATTACTAGTAAGCAGTACCGCTGCTGCGAATACACCGGCCACTAAATTAATTACCTTACGAATATTCATCAAGACTCCTTGTAGGATGTTTCGTGCGAATTTCATTATCCCTAGTTTGGGGATTTTTGCTATTCCCTACCTATATAGGGTCTTTAGGGAGGATTTCAAGGGTCGGGGAACTAGATTACCTCCTTGAGATCACCCCTGGCAGAGATTAAAAACGCTTTATTTGGCTTATCTTTGCGAATGCGCCCCAACTCAGCCTGATAGCCTTTCAATTGCTTACGGTACTTCTCATACTTCTCATCACCCTCTTCTGGAATAGTGAGCTTGTAATCAAGGATGGCTAGGTGATCATCAAACTCTACTAAGCGATCTAGGCGGAAGCTCTTGCCCTCTAGACTCACAACATCAATCTCATTCCAGGCCTGTATCCACTGATTTGTAGTGAGGTATCGCTGGAGCTCTTGCGTGTTCAGAACAGTAGTTGCTTGGTCTAGCGCCTTGCTTGCTAACTCATTGCTAATACCGAGCCAGCGAGCGATTTCATCGACACTCATGGACTCTGGGCTTGCCCTTCCAGTCTGTAGAGTGAGATGCTCTAGGAGTTGATGAAAGTGCGCACCCTCTTCCAATATTTTGGCGTTATCTGGTGTATTACTATAGTCTTGGAATATTTCCAAGGTCGAACCACTTTCGATATCTTTGAGCTGTTGCTCATGACTCGTCTTAGCCGCACTCCAGGAAACCTCAAAGTCATCTATCATGAAATCTCTTGGATTGACCGTCTTCTTACTTGCTGGTAGCTGGGTTTTGTTTTTTGGTGATGCGAGTTGATCTTCAAGAGTGACTAACTGCCCTAAGGTCGCTCTGCCATACCAAGACTTCTCATCCAAACCTGTAGGATTTTTTGCGGTGGGTGCCCTTGCTACACCACTAATCCACAGCCCCTGCTTTGCTCTGGTCATTGCAACGTAGAGCAGATTCCAGTTCTCGTTCTTACTAATTAGTAGCTCACGTTCACGCACTTCACTACGAGGATGAGTTAAGGTGGCCGAGGTATACATCGACAAATGACTAGGGCTCTCGCTCTCGGGCGGCCAATCCAATAAGACACCACGATGGTCTGCCTTACCTTCGGTATGGTTTGCGTCGAGCATGATCACAAACGGAGATTCCAAGCCTTTTGCCCCATGAATGGTCATCATGCGAACACGCTTGTTTTTATCTTCCTCAGATAGCTCACTCTCTTCATCTAGCTCCACGAGATCAGACTCCGCCTCAACATCACCCTCATCTGGGGTTTCATCATCATCGC
>JBIISV010000173.1:0-3738 GCA_044340835.1 Polynucleobacter sp. | reverse complement strand
GGAACCTTAACCGCTACGATGAGATACGCCCCTGAAAATCAAAGTGGCTTGGCATTGGGCGCCTGGGGGGCTGTTCAGGCTACTGCTGCAGGCATTGCGCTGGGTGTCGGCGGAGTTTTTCGGGATATTATTGCTGGCATGGCCTCAAGAAATTATTTCGGCGCAGACCTCAATAGCCCAGCAACGGGATATTGCGGCGTCTATTTGCTTGAAATCATCTTGCTGTTTATTACCATCGCCGCAATGACTAACTTTACATGGCCAGCTAAGCCAGTAGAATCCCCAACCTAATTGAAAAAACTACCAGGGTCTCAAGCCTCTTGCTATGATTAACCCAATGACGAAGTTACCGCAATTAGCCGAAAAGGTGTTGATATTTTTTGGCTTCTTTATCAGCTCAATTAGCTTTATCTTGATTACCTTGAGTTTGTGGGACTTCATTTCTGTAGAGCGATTTGCTTATGGCCTTTCTTCTGGCATTCGCGTATTGGGCAGCTGCGCTATCATTGGATGCCTTCTGAGTGCAGTTGGCTACGGAATTGGGGATTATTTTAAAAACGAAGTGAAGGAGTGAATATGTTTAAAAAATCAGATTACTTCATTCTCATGGCAGTGGTGATTTCTTTCTTCACCTCAGCCTATTTATGGTTTGTGGTCGAAGATCGAGAGCAGTCTATCTTTACGGCGCTCTGGGTGCCTTCAATATTTTGCTTTGGAATTTATTTCAAATTATCAGCATTGTTAAATCGTACAAAATGAGTAATACAACATTACTCCTCATATCCATCTTTGTTTTTTGCCTATTAATTGCTGGCCTGTATTACATGGTCCGAGAATTTATGGGAGAAGTACGAGATGCCTTCCCTGATGTCAATGAATGGCTAGATTCCGATAAGAAGAACAAGAAGTAATTACTACCCTCAGCCGCAATATGATTTTGCCGCCCAATCAACATCATGATAATGAAAGGCTTGCGTGACACTGGATACGGCACCCTATCGAAGTTTATGTACTGACTGCGGCATCTCTCGTAGCAGCAATCCAAAACGCTGTGGTGACGCCTGCCAGTTTATTAAACCCAAATATCCAGAGCTAGAAACTCAAGTTCACGGCAGACCCAGAGACCTTAATCGACCAGATGAGCTCCATTTTGGCCCATTCATCAAAATGCTTCGTGCAGGACTAAAAACTCCCAGTACCGGTGCGCAGTGGACTGGAATTACTACTCGTATTGGTGAGCGATTATTGGAAACCGGTGCGGTTGATGCCATTCTGACGATGACTGAAGATCCCGAGGATCGTTGGAAGCCATTACCCATCATTATTGATAAAGCAGCTGACATGGCTAAATGTCGTGGCATGAGAATGGGATATGCGCCACTCCTCTCCCTCTTAGAGCCGGCCATTGCTAAGGGTTACAAGAAAATGGCTGTCATCGGCATTCCGTGTCAGGTTTATGCCCTCAGGGCCTTAGAAAAAGAGCTTGGTCTAGAAAAGCTTTATGTCATTGGTACACCTTGTTCGGACAATACGACCACAGAGAACTTTCATCACTTTCTGTCCCTCATTAGCTCAGAACCCGAAGAGATTAACTATCTTGAATTTAGGGCAGATTACCATGTGGAGGTTCGCTTTAAAAATGGCAAAAAGAAAGAAATTCCGTTTCTCCAATTGCCCCTCTCTACTTTGCCAAATGACTTCTTTCCCTTAACCTGCCGAACCTGTGTTGACTACACCAATGTGCTGTCTGATATCACGGTGGGTTATATGGGTGGTCAGGGGGAGCAATGGCTCATTGTTCGCAATCACCGCGGTGAAGAATTACTCAACTTACTGGGAGATGAGGTACGCACCTCTGCTCCTGGCACTGCAGGTAAACGTCATTCTGCTGTTGTTGGCTTCATGAAGAATGTCGAACGTGCAGCAGGTGGACTCCCATTAAGAAAAATGCCAGATTGGTTAAGACCGATTGTGGGTTGGCTAATGCCTAAAGTTGGCCCTCGTGGCTTAGAGTTTGCTAGAACGCGTGTAGAAATGAAGGCTATCGAAACCGTTCTTCATCTGAGAAGAGAGCAGCCTGCAAGAATGGTCTCCATGGTTCCGAATCATATCTGGCCCTTAGTTGAGCCTTACGGCATTAAACCAACCCAATCTGAAACGCATAAACCCCTAGAATAAACATTCTCACTGGAGCATCACATGTCCTTACTCATCATCGGTCTTATTATTTTTCTTGGTAGCCATTCTTCTCGCATCTTTGCTGAACCGTGGCGTAATCACATGATTGATCGCTTAGGCGAAGTCAAATGGAAGGGTCTGTGCGCCATCATCTCCTTAATTGGGCTGGTATTGATCGTCATTGGTTATGGTCAAGCGAGACAAATGCCAGTCGTCCTATGGCAACCTCCCATCTATCTCGCCCATATTGCTATCCTTTTAAATTTAGTTGCTTTTATTTTCTTGGCAGCTAGTGCATCAACGAATAACGCGATTCGTCTGAAGCTCAAGCACCCGATGATTTTGGGTGTCAAAGTATGGGCACTCGCACACTTATTAGCAAATGGTACTTTGGTAGACCTTATTTTATTTGGATCCTTTTTATTTTGGGCAGTATTGGATTTCCGCTCCGCTAGAAAGCGCCCTATTCACATGCAAGAAAAAGTGGTAGTGAGCAGCAAAGCGACCATTATTGTCATCATTACTGGAGTAGTGGTTTGGGCTGTGTTCATATTTGGCCTACATCAATACCTGATTGGAGTTTCACCGCTGGGGTCAAGATAAGACCAGTATCTATATGCGCTTAAGGCATCTTTGCTTATCTTTGATCGCCCTACTCTTATGGGCTTGTGATTCTAGTGAACCAAAATTCGAGGCTATCAATAATCAGGATAAGCAGATCCAATGTACTCTGAATGGTAGCCCGATAAAACTGGAGATCACCAAAGGCTCTTTAGATGCGAATCTATTTTTGGCTAATAAAGAGATCAAAGTCAATCTGCTTGAAGTGAAAGACTTTTACCAAATACTCATGCGTTTTGACCCTAGTATTGGTCAACTGAAGATCAATAAAGCAGGCACAGAGTTAATTCAATTACGAGAAGCACAAGAGCACACTGAGCCCTGCTCAACCCCAACAAAATCCTCATCACGCTTATCTTTCTTTCCACGGAAAATATCATGAAAACCATTCACTCCATCATCGGCCTACTCGCATTTAGCTTAATTCACCATGCCGCGATTGCGCAAGGAGATCAAAAGCCTCTTGCACCTGTTAAAACGATTGCATCACTAGATGTACCGCGCTACCAAGGTACTTGGTATGAGATTGCGAAGTTTCCGAATTGGTTTCAGAGGAAATGTATCGCTGATACCAATGCCACCTATAAGATCAAAGAAGATGGCAATGTGAGCGTTACCAATCGCTGCACTTTTGAGAATGGAGAAAAAGGTGAGGCCATGGGTACTGCAAGGCAAATCGGTAACGCCACTTCCCCTACCCTAGAGGTCCGCTTTGCTCCAGCATGGCTTGGCTTTCTCCCAATGGTCTGGGGAGATTACTGGCTAATTGATATCGACACCGAATATCAATTAGCCGCCGTCAGCGACCCCAAAAGAAAATACCTTTGGATTCTTTCTCGTACTAAGACGGTTGAGCCCGCAAAATATCAGGCACTACTCAATCGCCTCGTGAATGACAATGGCTTCAGTCTTGAACAACTGAGCCTGACACCCCAAAAC